>JAJRTP010000190.1 GCA_024278255.1 Chloroflexota bacterium
AATGATGGGTTCCCAGGCTTCAAGTTACGACGCCTCTCGTTTTGGTATGGAATTAAATCGGCCGTCGCCGCGGCAGGCCGATCTGATGATTGTTTCCGGCCGCGTCTCCCGCAAAATGGCCCCCGTCATCCGCCGCCTCTACGACCAGATGCCGGAACCAAAATGGGTCATTGCTATGGGAGATTGCGCGTCCTGCGGCGGCGTCTTTAACAATTATGCCATCGTGCAGGGTGTGGACGAGATTGTGCCCGTAGACGTTTACGTCGGCGGCTGCCCGCCCCGCCCGGAAGCCCTGCTGGATGGCATCCTGTCGCTGATGGAAAAAGTGCGTAACGAAAAACTGACTGATCACGCCTAGAGGGTATGACATGAACCAGGATCAATTGGTAGTAGATAAAATTAAAGCGGCTTATCCTGACGTCATTGAAGATGTGGTTGATTTTCGGGGAGAGCGCACGATTTACGTCCACACCGGTCAAATCCGGGAAGTGTGCCAGTTACTGCGGGATGACGCCGATTTGCAGTACAATTTCCTGTCCGACATATGCGCCGATGATTTGCTGCCGGACTTCCCTCGTTTTGCCGTCAACTACCATTTATACTCGATCCCTCAAAACCACCGGCTGCGGCTGCGAGTGTGGGCAGAAGACCCGGAAGACGGCCCGGAAACGGTGGGTGATGTCTGGCCAGTGGCCACGTGGCTGGAAATGGAAGTATGGGATTTGCTAGGGGTGCGCTTTAAGGGAAATGGCAGCTTGCGCCGCCTGTTCCTGCCGGAAGATTGGCAGGGTCATCCTTTACGTAAAGATTATCCGTTGGGATATGAAGAGGTACAGTTCTCCTTTAATTGGCAAGAGATTGATGCCAAGAAACCTTACGCGAAAGAATAAGACACTTCTTAACCCAAGAGACAGCATATGACTTTATCTACTGATCCCGACGCCATTCAAGAACTCACTGTAGAAGAACTGCGGGCCAAATTTGGCACTGGCATGGAAATTGCCGGCGACGAAGAATACATGCTTCTCAGCATGGGGCCGCAGCATCCCAGCACCCACGGTGTGCTGCGCCTGCTTCTGGAACTGGATGGCGAGACTGTCGTCAACCTGGCCCCGGATATTGGCTTTCTGCATACGGGCATCGAAAAAACGATGGAATCCAAGCGGTATACGCTGGGGCTTGTCCTCACTGACCGTATGGATTACCTCTCCCCTATGTCTAACAACCTGGGCTATATTTTGGCCGTGGAGAAACTGTTAGGTGTCGAAGCCACACCCCGTGCCCAGGTGATCCGCGTTATCCTCACCGAACTGGCTCGCGTCAGCAGTCATTTGGTTTGGCTGGGGACACACGCTCTGGATTTGGCGGCCATGTCCGTGTTCCTCTACTGCTTCCGCGAACGGGAATACATTCTGGATATATTTGAGATGGTGGCCGGGCAGCGCATGATGGTTAGCTATTTCCGTCCCGGCGGCTTGTGGCGGGATTTACCGGAAGAATTTGAACCGGCCGTGCGTAAATTTCTGGAGTTTATGCCTTCCCGCATTGCCGATTACGAAGCTTTAACCAAAAATAACCCCATCTGGCTGGATCGCACCAAAGGTGTTGGGGTGGTATCGGCCGAGCAAGCGGTAGCCTGGGGGATGACCGGCCCCAGCCTGCGCGGTTCCGGCGTGAATTGGGACATTCGCAAGGCGCAGCCTTATTCCGGTTATGAGCAGTATGACTTTGACGTGCCGCTGGAAACGGATGGCGACGTATACGCTCGCTATCGCTGCCGTATGGAAGAGATGCGACAGAGTTTACGCATTATCGAGCAGGGGCTAGACAATTTGCCAGACGGCCCGGTGAATATTGACGACCCTAAAATTGTGCCGCCGCCTCGCTCTGAGTTGGGTCACAGTATGGAAGCAGTCATTCACCACTTTAAGTTATGGACTGAAGGGTTTGATGCGCCGGAGGGCTTTGTGTACCAAAGTGTGGAGTCGCCGCGGGGTGAGTTTGCCTGTTATTTGCGCGGCGACGGCGGCCCCAAACCGGCGCGGGTGCATTTCCGCACACCTTCTTACGTGAACTTGGCCTCGCTGCCCATCATGTCCAAAGGCGCGTTTGTGGCAGACGTGGTAGCAATTATTGGTTCGATTGACATTGTTTTAGGCGAAATTGATAGATGAAAGACGTATTGCGTATTGCGTAGATCGTTACGCAATACGTAATACGCAATACGACATGACATTTACGGAAAAGTACGCAGCAGAGATTGAAGGGATTATGGCTCGATTTCCTCACAAGAAATCGGCCGTATTACCCTTGATGCACCTGGCACAGCATTATTATGGTTATATGAGCCGGGAAGCAATGGAAGAAGTGGCCGCCATCCTTGATTTGGACCCAACGCACATTTTGTCCCTGGCCGGATTTTACACTTTATATTATGAAGAGCCGGTGGGGACGTATGTGTTGGAAATCTGCAATGATTTGGCTTGTGCCTTGCGCGGGGCGGATGAGTTTGTGGAGATGGCGTGCGACAAGTTGGGTGTGGGGGTAGACGGCACGACGGAAGATGGTTTGTTTACCATTAAGACGGTCATGTGCCTGGCGGCCTGTGACAGAGCGCCTATGCTGCAATGCAATCTGAAGTTTGAAGAGAACCTGGATGAAGAGAAGTTTGAGCAGTTGATTGCTCGTTTGCGGGATGAGGCGGCTAACGGCCGTACCCCACCCACCGTCGTCGAAAAAGTGGCCGCTTACGCCAAAAGCACATCGTAGGAAAAATCAATGGCTTACATTCTGTTGCGTCATCGGGACATCGAGAATCTGCACAAATTGGACGTTTACCGCGAACACGGCGGTTATGAGGCTTTGCAAAAAGCCATAGACGAATACACGCCAGCCGAAGTGATAGATATTGTCAAAGCGTCCCAACTGCGTGGCCGGGGCGGCGCCGGTTTCCCTACCGGCCTCAAGTGGAGCTTCATCCCCAAAGGGCCAGGCGAAAAATACATCACCATCAACTCCGACGAGTCGGAAATGGGTACCTTCAAAGACCGGGAACTGCTGGAATACAACCCGCACCAGGTCATTGAAGGGGCGTTGATTGCCGCTTATGCCGTCGGCGCGCCGCAGATTTACAACTACATGCGCGGCGAATTTATGGACATCGGCTACCATTTTGAAGAGGCCATTTTGGAATGTTATGCTGCCGGTTTGTTAGGAGAAAATATCTTGGGCAGCGACTTTAGCTGTGATATGTCTGCCTACTACGGTGCAGGCGCTTATATTTGCGGCGAAGAAACCGCGCTGCTTAACTCGCTCATGGGCGAGTTGGGGCAACCGTGGGCCAAACCGCCCTTTCCGGCCATTGAGGGTCTGTACTTTAAGCCCACCGTGGTGAACAACACCGAAACCCTGGCTAACGTCCCGCCCATCATTACCAATGGGGCGGAATGGTATACCAGCATGGGCACAGAAAAGAGTAAAGGCCCCAAGATTGTCTGCCTGAGCGGCCATATCAATAAGCCGGGCAATTATGAAATTGTGATGGGGATGACCTTTCGTGAGCTGCTCTTTAGTGGGGAATATGGCGGCGGTATTCCCAATGGCAAAGAATTTAAGGGCTTGCTGCCCAGCGGCGGTTCTGGCCCGGTGATAACGGCCGATGCTCTGGACGCGCCCATCTCCTATGAAGGTTTGGATGTGTATGGTTCCGTCATGGGGTCAGCCTCGGTAGTAGTGATGGATGAGACGGTGGATATGGTCTGGGCGGCCATGAAAATGGAGCATTTCTTCAAGCATGAGTCTTGTGGCAAGTGTACGCCGTGCCGTGAGGGTACATATTGGATGGACCAACTGCTGCATCGTATCTATGAAGGTGAAGGTACACTGCAAGACCTGGACGTATTGAAAAGTGTAGCGAACAGAATTGGCGGTCGGACATTGTGCGCCCTGGGTGATTTTGCTATCAATCCGGTGTTGGGCACGGTGCGCCATTTCTCCAATGAATATGAGGCGAAGATAAAAAAGTAATGGAGTAATTGGGTAACCAGGTAATTAAGTTACCCAATTACCTAATTACCAATTACAAAAACCATGAATGACGATCTGGTTAAACTAACGATTGACGGAATTGAAGTGGATGTGCCCAAGGGGACATTGGTTGTGGATGCGGCCAAGAAAATCCACGTGGATATTCCGGTGTTTTGCTACCATCCCAAGCTGGAACCGGTGGGGATGTGCCGTATGTGCCTGGTGGAAATCGGTTTGCCTATGCGGGACAGGGGCACAGGGGAACTGCTGCTGGATGATGACGGCTCGCCCAAGCTGAATTTTGGCCGGGGGCTGCAAACAGGCTGCACGGTGCGCGTCAGTGAAGGTATGGTGGTGCGCACGACGACGGAGCCGGTCAAAGAAGTACGAGAGGATGTGATTTCCTTCTTGCTATCCAGTCACCCTTTGGACTGCCCTATCTGCGACAAGGGGGGGGAGTGCCCGCTGCAAAATCTGACGATGGAGTATGGGCCGGGTGTCAGCCAGATGGATTATTCCTTGAAGATGCACAATGAGAAACAAGTGCCTTTAGGGGATTTAATTTATCTGGATCGGGAGCGGTGTATTCAGTGCGCCCGCTGTATCCGCTTTCAGGAAGAGATTGTGGACGACCCGGTGATTCAGTTCCACAACCGGGGGCGCGCTCTGGAAATTGTGACGATGTCGGAGCCGGGTTTTGACAGTTATTGGAGTGGCAATACAACGGATATTTGCCCGGTGGGGGCGTTAACTTCGTCTGATTTCCGTTTTGGGGCACGGCCGTGGGAATTAACCCCTGTTCCCTCCCTCTCACCTCATTCGCCGGCCGGCGCCAATATTGTCATGAGTACGCGCCGGGAAGCCAAATCCGGCGGCCGTTCTGTGATTAAGCGGATTGTGCCGCGCCAGAATGAATGGGTGAATGAAATCTGGATTTCGGATCGGGATCGCTTTGTGCATCATTTTGCCGATGCGCCGGATCGTTTGCAGAAGCCGTTGATTCGTAAGAATGGTGAACTGACGGAAGTAAGTTGGGATGAAGCACTGGATTTGGTGGCGGAAAAGTTGCAGGCGCACAGCACGGCCGTAGCCGGACTCAGCGGCGACAGGTTGAGCAACGAAGATTTGTACGCCTTCCAGCATCTTTTCCGGCGCGGTTTGGGCAGTAATAATCTTGATTTAGCCAACCGGCGGCTGGCCGGCGGCGACGTGACGGCCCAAGTAGGGTTGGCCAGCGGCAGCAATTTGCAGGATTTGGGCGCAGGCGACGCTATTCTGGTGGTCGCCAGCGATTTACATGAAGAGGAACCGATCTGGTGGCTGCGGGTGAAGCAGGCTTCGGAGCGGGGGGCGACGTTGGTGGTGCTGAATTTGCGGCCCACGCGCCTGGACAAATATGCGGATTACGTTTTCCGGTACGCGCCGGGCGAGGCGATTGTTACAGTACGGCAGTTGGTCAATGCGGCCAAGGTGGAGACGGATACGGCCGTAGACCAATTAACGGCCGCTGCTGACACCCTGATCAAAGCCAACAACCTCGTCGCCTTCTACGGTTACGAAGGGTTGACCTACACCGAAACGGACACGTTGGCTAAACTGTTAGCCAACCTGCTCCTCCTCAAAAACGAAGACAAAGCCCACGCCGGACAGATCAACAGCGGCCTCATCCCCGTTTGGCCGCATAACAATTCACAAGGCGCCTGGGATATGGGGATTCATCCCGCCTTGGCTGCCGGATACCAGCCGGTAGAAGCGTCAGGCATGGACGCGGCGACTATTTACGAGGCAGTGCATAATGGCGGCCTTAAGGCGTTGTACGTGATGGGTGCGGACCCGGTGGGTGACGGCCGTATGCCCAATCGCGGCCAATTAGACTTCCTGGTTGTCCAGGAACTGTTCCTGACAGAGACCGCGAAACTGGCCGACGTGGTCTTGCCGGCGCAAAGCTGGGCGGAACGGGAAGGTACGTTCACCAGCGGCGAGCGGCGTGTCCAGCGTTACTACCAGGCCATCTCCCCGCTGGGCGAATGCCGCCCTGACTGGCAAATTGCAGCTCAAATCGGGGAGCGGCTGGACATGGGTAAACCGGCTTTTGCCGCCAGCTTACTGTTCCGGGATTTAGCCAAAGTTGTGCCGCAGTACAAAGGCATGGATTATCGCTCGTTGGCCAAGGTGGCAGAACAATGGCCGCTGGTTGGCGGTGATGATGTGTATTACGGCGGCACGTCGTACAAGAATGAGGCGGGTTTGGGGCAGCAGTGGGCGGCAGCAGCGGAAACGGATGAGGTAGGCTTGTTTGAGGTGGCGGATGGGGATACGGCCGTGACCACCAACCTGCCCTTGGTGCGCATCGCCGCTCTTTACACCCCCGGCACGCTCATTAATCACACCCCGATGCTGGCAGACCGTTTGGCTGCACCCACTTTGCACTTATACGCTGACGACGCGCAAATTATTGGTTTGCAGGATGGGGGTGAGACGGTTATTCAGGTAAACGGCCGTTCCCTTTCCGTCCAGGTATGTGTCAACGGTCATGCGCCCGCCGGTCTCGCCTTACTTAGCGGCGTTCCCTGGTTTCCAGGGATGGCCGAATTTGAGATATTGTGACCTGACACGTGATGCGCGATACGTGAAAATCACGTGTCACGCATCACGCATCACGAACGAGGATTCACTATGACAACAAGCCAAATTGCTTTATGGGGTCTGGTTGTAGGCTTCATCATTACCTTGATAATGGTAACTGGATTTGCCTATACAACCCTCTTCGAGCGCAAACTGCTGGCGCGCTTGCAAGTCCGGTTTGGCCCCAACCGCGTTGGGTACATACCCATCCCTTCCCGTAAAGGCAAAGAGCGCAAACTGTTAGGCGGCTTTATGCAGCCGGCCGCTGATGCCGTCAAGCTGTTCATGAAGGAAGATATGACCCCGGCCAAAGTAGACAGGGTTGTTTACTTTATCGCCCCGATGATGGCTGTTTTCACGGCAATTGCTATTTTGGCCGTCATCCCCTGGGCTGGTAAGCTGCCCGGATTGCCAGCCCAGTATGAATACTTTGCCATTGCCCCTGGTATCAATGTGGGTGTTTTATATGTGTTGGCTATCACTTCTCTGGGGGTATACGGCATCGTTTTGGCTGGATGGGCCTCCAACAACAAATATGCCGTGTTAGGTGGCATTCGGGCTACTGCCCAGATGATCAGTTATGAACTGGCGATGGGGTTAACTATTTTGGTGCCCATCATGTTGGCTGATTCGATGGATATGGGCCAGATTGTGGCGGGGCAGAAGGGCATGTGGTACATCTTCCTCCAACCCATTGCCGCCATCGTTTTCTGGATTGTCATTATGGCCGAGCTGCAGCGCGCTCCCTTTGATATGTCAGAGGCGGAGCAGGAACTTTCGGCCGGTTTTTCCGTTGAATACGGTTCCATGCGCTTTGGCATGTTTTTCATGGCCGAATATATGAAGATGATTATTTTCAGCGCTATCTTTGCCGTTTTCTTTTTGGGCGGTTACCGGGGACCTTTTGTGGACCAGTTTCCTGTATTGGGCTTGGTTTACACCACACTTAAAATTATTTTTGGTTTATTTCTGATGATCTGGATTCGGGCTTCGCTGCCTCGTTTGCGTTACGATCAGTTGATGGCGTTTGGTTGGAAAAGATTGCTGCCCATCTCGGTTATTAATTTTATTGTGGTTGGTGTGGCTATTGTATTGGTAGAAGAAGGTGTTTTTGACTCGCTGATTCGTTCTATTCAGCAAGCAATTCCTTTTTTAGGATAGGATTCTGATATGTTTGGTGAAATTTTAAGGGGATTGGGAACGACGTTTAAGCACATGTTGCAGCCGCCGGTCACTATCCAATACCCTGAAATCAAACGCCCGGTGCGGCCTCGTTTTAAGGGGCGGCACGTGCTGGAACGGTATGATAATGGGCTGGAACGGTGCATCGGCTGTGCCCTTTGCGCAGCGGCTTGTCCGGCGGACGCCATCTTTGTGGAAGCTTCGGAAAATACGGACGAGGAACGTTATTCGCCCGGTGAGCGGTACGCCAGCACGTATGAGATCAATATGCTGCGCTGCATCTTTTGCGGCTATTGTGAGGATGCCTGTCCTACCCAGGCGATTGTGTTGAAACATAATTATGAGATGAGTTTTTATGACAGAACCAGCGCCATTTATACCAAAGAGAAGCTGTTGGTAGATTTGGCTGAAGGTGCGGAACCGGCGCCCCGTCAGGTAGAACCCGGTACCTATGATCGGGCTATACCGGAGATGGAGGACCCTGTGTGATCAGTGGTTAGTTTTCAGTGTTCAGGGGTCAGTGACTGAATACTAAAAACTGAATGCTGAAAACTGGAAGACAAATATGGGAAACCCGATTGTATTTCTAATTTTAGCCGGCGTTGCTATTGTCGCGGCTATTATGATGGTGACCAGCCGGAATGCCGTGTACAGTGCTTTGTGGCTGGTGTTGAATTTTTCCGCCATCGCTATTTTTTACTTGCTTTTGAATGCGCCGTTTATTGCTATGGTGCAAATTACGGTGTATGCCGGGGCGATCATGGTGTTGTTCCTTTTTGTGATTATGCTTTTAGGGGCGGAACAACTGCGCGGGGTCACGGCGGCAATTGGCGGGGAACGTTGGCAGCAGGTATTGGCTGTGTTTTCTGGCCTGCTTTTGTTGGGAACGATGGGGATTTTGGTGTTTCAGGGAATGGGTGATGGGGGAGATACGGCCGTAACCATCAATTCCAGTCCCGCCGCTTTAGGCGTGCGCCTTTTTGAAGTCTACACCTTCCCCTTTGAACTAACCGGCATTCTTTTACTGGCCGCCATGATCGGCGTCGCCATATTCAGCTTCAAAAAGAAGAAAAAAGAGGAATCATAATGCCACCAGTAACCATCGAATGGTACGTCGCCTTGAGCGTCATTTTATTTCTCATCGGTTCTATGGGCGTTCTGTTACGTCGCAATGCCATTATTTTGTTTATGTCAATTGAAATGATGTTGAACTCGGCCAATTTGCTCTTTGTCGCCTTTGCCCGTTACCTGGGCGATCTGGACGGGCAGGTATTGGTCTTTTTCGTTATTACCGTGGCTGCGGCCGAAGTAGCTGTGGGGCTGGCCCTGATTGTGGCTATCTTCCGCACCAAACACAGCATCAACATTGACGAAATTAACTTGATGAAGGGATAGAGGAGATGTATTACGTTACAAAGACGTAAACACATAGTAAAAACCTATGAATGCACTTGGTTTAGCCCCCCTCATTCTGATATTTCCGGTCATTGGCGTTCTGTTCAACGCCCTGTTTGGGGCGGCCTTTGTCAACACTGACCGGAAAGTAGGCGAAAAGTGGTCCGGCTGGTTTGCTACACTCATGGCCTTTGCCTCATTCGCTATTGTTGTGCTGTTGGCGATTGGGCTGCGGCAGAACGAATTTCACAGAGAGATCATCTATCTGTTCGACTGGATTCGCATCCCCTCCTTTGATTTTTACGCGCGCTGGGCGATGCAGATTGATACGCTCTCCGTTACCATGATGTTGGTGGTCACCGGCGTCGGCTCTATTATTCACGTCTACTCCATCGGCTACATGCACGGGGATCGCAACTTCTCCCGTTACTTCACGTATTTGAGCCTTTTCCTGTTCTTTATGCTCATTCTGGTGTCCGGCAGCAGCTATTTGGTGTTGTTTGTTGGTTGGGAAGGCGTCGGTCTCTGTTCCTATTTGCTTATCAGCTTTTGGTTTAGCCGGGTAGACAAAGACGGCGTCTGGATGAATGCCAACGCCGGCCGTAAAGCGTTTGTGGTCAACCGGATTGGCGACTTTGCTATTATTCTGGCTATCATCCTCACCTTCTACACCTTCAGCACCCTGGAATTTGAACCGATATTTGAGCAGGCCATTGAGATTTTCCAATCTGGCGAAGAAGTGGTTCTGTTTGCCAACGAAACATTTGGCACGCCGGGCGTTACCGTTGGTTTAGGCACAGTGCTAACGATTATCACTTTCCTGTTCCTGATTGGGGCCACGGGTAAATCTGCTCAATTGATATTGCACGTCTGGCTGCCGGACGCGATGGCCGGCCCTACGCCTGCATCTTCCCTCATCCACGCGGCCACAATGGTAACGGCCGGCGTTTACCTGATTGTGCGCAGCAACGTGCTGTATGAACTGGCCCGCGCCAGCGGCGTAACTGTGATTGGCAACTTAACCTCCTCAGATGTAGTGGCTCTGGTAGGGGCGAGTACCGCTTTGTATGCGGCGCTGATTGCCTTCACCCAGTACGACATCAAGAAAGTGCTGGCTTATTCGACCATCAGCCAGCTTGGTTTTATGATTGCCGCTGCCGGGATGGGCGCTTATGTTGCCGCTATTTTCCATCTGATCACCCACGCTTTCTTCAAGGCGCTGTTGTTTATGGCGGCCGGTTCCGTGATTCATGGTATGGAGCATGGACATCACGAAGTGGCCCACGAGGGCGGCCACGATGATCCTGACTTTGACCCGCAGGATATGCGCTACATGGGTGGCTTGAAGGATAAAATGCGGGCGACGTTCTGGCCTTATTTGATTGGCGCGTTGGCGCTGGCTGGTATTTTCCCGTTTGCCGGTTTTTGGTCAAAGGATGAAATTTTGGCTCACGCCAGCGCCAACCAGGGTAATTATAATGTATTCTTGATTGTGTACATTATGTTAACTTTAGCGGCAATGGGTACGGCCTTTTATATGGCGCGTCAGTTGCGCATGGTCTTTTGGGGCAAACCACGCAGCGAAGCAGCCGGGCACGCGCATGAAAGTTCTCGTCTGATGACGATACCATTGGCAATTCTGGCGTTCTTTGGCGTAGTGGCCGGTTTGTTTAACCTGCCGCGTTTTGGGGGGACGGCCGTACTGCCCCAGACTGATCTGATTTTGGAAAAATGGCTGGAACACGCATTGTTGGTATTTGAACTGGCCGAAGAGCGTGTCCTGGAAGTGCCGCACACACCCACTTCCCTGCAAATAGATGTGGCCGGTATTTCCCTGGCTTTGGCGCTGATTGCTTTGCTGGGTGGGTTCTACCTATACCGCAATAAGCCGCAAACGGCCGCCGATCCCGATCCCACACAAAAGATACCGGGGTTGTGGAGCTTTTTCGGCCGTTTACCCCTCAACACCTTATACATGCGCGGGATTGTGGTCTTGTTCAACCGTTTCACGCACTGGCTGGCCGGCCCGTTTGAATGGGCCTTCTGGCATGATTTTGTCCACGACCGGCTGATTCGGGACCAATTTGTGGCCTTTGCCAATTTCATGGCAAATGTGATTGACCAGTACGGCGTGGATGGTATTGTGAATGGTGTCGGTATTGTCACGGCCCGTTTTGCCGGTTGGGTTCGGCAGTCACAGACCGGATTTGCCCGCTCCTATGCTCTCAGTATATTCCTGGGCGCCGTATTATTATTAGTTTACTTCTTGTGGCCTTTCCTGACAGGCCAATAAAAACGATGGGTTTGGAGATAGAAAGGGTATGTTAACATTTTTGACATTTTTCCCGTTGTTAGGTGTGCTGGCTTTATTGCTGCTCAAGCCCCTGAAAAAAGATTCAGATAATGCCATCAAGGGAATTGCTATCGGTACGTCTGCATTGACTTTTCTGATTTCGGTTGCTTTGTTGTTACAGTTCAACACAAGTGACCCGGCATTGCAGTTTGTGCAGCAGGCATCCTGGATTCCCACTTGGGGTATTCAGTATTATATGGGTGTGGATGGTATTAGCATTTTAATGGTGCTGTTGACCACGATTATCTCGTTATTAGCCATCATTGCTTCCTGGAGCGCCATTAAAGAGCAGAAGTTGATGTATTACGTGCTGATGCTTCTGCTGCAAGTGGGCATGATGGGCGTGTTCCTGGCGCAGGATTTATTCCTGTTCTACATTTTCTGGGAATTTACTTTGATTCCCATGTATTTTATGATTGGCATTTGGGGCGGCCAGCGGCGGGTTTACGCGGCGATCAAGTTCTTCTTGTACACAATGGCTGGATCGCTGCTGATGCTGTTGGCAATTTTGTACATGGGCATTACGAATGAAACGTTTGCTGTGCCGGATCTGATTAACGGCCGTGAAGCCTTCGCCAATGTGCAGACCTGGTTGTTCCTCGGTTTTGGCATCGCTTTCGCTATCAAAGTGCCCATCTTCCCCTTCCACTCCTGGCTGCCCGATGCCCACACGGAAGCGCCCACGGCCGGTTCTGTCATTCTGGCCGGCGTGCTGCTGAAGATGGGCACGTATGGGTTCATTCGCTTTAACCTGCCCCTCTTCCCCCAGGCGTCTGTAGATTTTGCCCCGCTGATTGCGGTGCTGGCGATTATCGGCATTATTTACGGGGCGATGGTGGCTTTTGCCCAGAAGGATGCCAAGAAGCTGGTAGCCTATTCCAGTATCAGCCATCTCGGTTTTGTCATGCTGGGGATTTTTGCCCTCAATTCGGCCGGGGTGCAGGGCGGCATTTTGCAGGGATTCAATCACGGCATTAGCTCCGGGGCGTTGTTCTTTATCGTCGGCGTTTTGTACGAGCAGCGACATACCCGCATGATGAAGGATTATGGCGGCGTTTGGCGGATTATGCCCATCTTTACGGCGCTGACGTTGATTGTGGTGCTGTCCAGTATGGGACTGCCCGGCTTGAATGGTTTTGTGGGTGAATTTAGTATCTTGTTGGGTTCGATGGGGGCGGTTTCTTTGTCGCCGGCCTGGGTTTACACTGCGTTTGCTACCACCGGCGTCATTTTAGCGGCCGTTTACCTGCTGTGGATGTTCCAGCGGGTTTTCATGGGGCCGTTGGAGAATGAGGAAAACAAAAAGCTGCGGGACATTAACCGGCGCGAGTTGTTTATTATGCTGGCGTTCCTGGTCTTCATTTTCTGGATTGGCATTTACCCCAGTCCGTATTTTAACGTGATGCAATCTACTGTCACCGGGTTGCTGGATAATATGAGTCAGGCTGTGGTACTGATTGCGCCATAGTGACTACAACGGATTAAGGAAGGAACGAATTTCCGGGAAATGTTATCTGTTCCTTCCTTCATCTGTTGTACCCTATGATCTGAGGCGGTGAAAACTGTCTTGCAGGGCGGGGTAAAGCTGCTGGTAAATGGAATAGAGTTGGTCGTATACGGCCGTATCCCCCACCCCCGTCACCTGCGTAAACCGAATCGTCGCCGCACAAGCTGCATCTACGTCAGGCCACACGGCCGTACCCACCCCCGCCAATAACGCCGCCCCATACGCTGCCCCCTCCGTCGTCGAAACATTGACCAATTCCACACCCAGTACATCCGCCAGAATTTGCCGCCAGAGCGGGCTTTTTGCCCCGCCGCCGGAGATGCGCACCTGATGGATGGTTTCCAGCCCGGCATTTTGCAGCAGGGTAAAGCTGTCCTTGAGGCCAAAAGCCACCCCTTCCAACACCGCCCGCGTCATGTGCGCCCGCGTGTGCCGCAAAGTCAGGCCCACCCAGGCGGCGCGGGCCAGCGGGTCCGGGTGCGGCGTCCGTTCCCCGGAGAGATAGGGTAGAAAGAGCAGCCCTTCGCTGCCGGGCGGGATGGTTTCTGCTTCGGCCGTCAGGTCGGTAAAAGATGTGTCCGGGGCCAGCGTGTCCCGGTACCATTGCAGGCTGCCCGCCGCGCTCAACATCACCCCCATAAAATGCCAGCGGTTGGGGACGGCGTGGCAAAAAGCGTGGAAACGGCCGTCCGATTCATACAACGGTTCTTCAGTGGCAGCAAAAACCACGCCGGATGTGCCCAGCGTTAAAGCCACAATGCCCGGCTGCACAGCCCCCACGCCCACCGCCTGCGCCGCCTGATCCCCGCCGCCGCCCACGACAGGCGTACCGGCTGCCAGCCCGGTCGTTTCCGCTGCTTTTGGGGTGATGGTTCCGGTAACGGCCGTACCCTCAAACGTCTCCGGCAGCCACTCCGCCGGAATCTCCAGCGCGTCCAGCATTTCCGGCGACCAGGTGCGCTGCGCCAAATCAAACAGCAGCGTTCCCGCCCCGCCCGCCCGATCCATCGCATAGTCACCCGTCAATTTGTAGCGGATGTAATCTTTGGGCAGCAAAATGTGGCGTGTTTGAGCGTAAATCTCCGGCTCGTTTTCCTGCACCCAGAGAATTTTTGGGGCGGTAAAGCCGGTCAGGGCATCGTTGCCGGTTATCCGGATCAGCCGTTCCTTGCCCAGCCGTTCCCGAATCGTGTCGCACTGCACGGCCGTGCGCTGATCATTCCACAAAATAGCCGGGCGCAGCACCTCACCTGATTCATTCAGCAGCACCAGCCCGTGCATCTGCCCTGTCAGGCCAACGGCCGTCACCGCTTCCCCCGCCGCCCCCGCCTCCGCCAATGCCTGCCGGATGCTGCTGACCACGCCCTCCCACCAATCTGCTGGATGCTGCTCTGACCATAACGGCCGTGGCCTGTCCAGCGTCAGCGGCGTGGTGGCGCTGGCAATCACCTCCCCCTGGGAATTGATCAACAGCGCTTTGGCCCCTGTCGTGGAAATATCAATGCCTAAAAGGAGCGATTCGTTGGTCATCTCACCCCCAACAACAGTTCAATCGTCAATTGATCCAGCCGTTCATACCCCAGACCACGTTGGCCCAGAGCAACCCGGTCAAAGGAGGCTTCTTTCAGGGCAGTGGCTTTGGCGGGGGTGTAGGGTGAGGTGTAAACGGCCGTACTCCCATCATCCGCGTGAATCTCCGTCAGCAGCGCCTGAATTTCCGGATCGGCATTCCACTGCGCCGCCTTTTCCTTCAGGATGAGATAGGTGCGCATACAGCCGCGGGCAAAATCCTTCACCCCCTCGTAATCTTCCGTACGGTAAGCGTGGGCGTCAAAGTGGCGGCTGCCCCCGTAGCCCACATCTTCCAGGAATTTTACCAGGAAGAAGGCGCTTTTCAGATTGACCGAACCAAAGCGAAAATCCTGATCGTACCGGCCAAACGCCTGATCGTTCAAATCAATGTGGAACAACTTGCCACTGTCCCACGCTTGGGCTACGTGGTGTAAAAAGTTCAACCCGGCCATAAATTCATGGGCCACTTCAGGATTGACGCCTACCATCTCCGGATGATCCAGCGTCTCGATAAAAGCCAGCATCGCCCCCGTTGTTGCCAGGTAAATATCGCCACGCGGCTCATTGGGCTTGGCTTCCAGGGCAAATTTCAAATCGTAACCCTGGTCAATCACATAGTCACACAGGAAATTCAGCGCGTCCCGCATCCGTTTACCAGCGTCCAGCGGGTTTTTGCTGGCGTCCGTCTCTGTGCCTTCTCGCCCGCCCCAAAAGACATAGGTTGTGGCCCCCAACTCTGCACCCAGGTCAATAGCCCGCATCGTTTTTTGCAGGGCGAAGGCGCGTACCTGGGGATCGTTGGCCGTAAAAGCGCCATCCTTAAAAGCCGGATCGGTGAAAAGGTTGGTTGTGGCCATGGGCACTACCAGCCCGGTATCAGCCAATGCCTGCTGGAAATCGGTCACGATTTTGTCCCGTTCGGCCGGGGTGGCATCAATGGGAACCAGGTCATTGTCGTGCAGGTTGACGCCGTAAGCGCCTACTTCGGCCAGCAAATACACAATTTCTACCGGCGATAGCTGCCGCCGTACCGGTTCGCCAAAGGGGTCGCGGCCAATGTTGCCTACCGTCCACAGGCCAAAGGTAAATTTATGCTCAGGTTTGGGTTCGTACATGAGTTTCTCCTCGTTGATAAACTGTAGATTATTTGACTATGCCGGGATAGGGTAGATGATTTGGGGCGGATGGGCAAGTGATTTTTGGCAGGTTTTGTGGGTTTCTCTGTCTGGCCGTTGCCGGGCAATCTGGTAGCTGGTAGGATAATGGGAACGCGAAAAAACATTCAGGAAAGGAGTATCATGGCCGAAGACATTGTTTATTTTGTGCATATCAGCGACACGCATTTTGGGCCGACGAGGGATTACGGCCGTTTTGGGCACGTCTCTTATCCCTGCACCGTCAAATTGGTAGAGGAGATCAACAACCTGCCAGTCACGCCCGACTTTGTCATCCACACGGGGGACGTGGCGACGGACCCGACGCCAGCAGCGTATGCGTTGGCGGCAGAGGTGTTCCAGGCGCTGCGCGTCCCGATTTATTACGTCGTGGGCAACCACGACACGGCGCGGGACATCCGCCGCTACCTGACGCTGGGGCTGCGCGAGCCGCTTTCGGATGACCCGGACGTGCTATCTTATGCTTTTGAGGTGAATGGCTACCGTTTTGTCGTCCTGGATGCGCGGGGGCCGGAGGAGATTGATCCGCACGGCCGTTTGTCCCCGCAGCAGTTAGCCATCGCCCGGCAGGAAGCCACACCGGACGGCCCGCCGCTGACCATCTTTATGCACTACCCGGTCATGCCCATGAATTCCCCCTGGATGGATGCCAATATGCTGGTGTTGAATGGGCAAGAACTGCACGAGGCGCTTTTACCGGCGCGGGATCGGCTGCGCGGCGTTTTTTACGGCCACGTCCACCAATCCATGCAGACGACGCGGGACGGGATTACCTATACGGCCGTCCCCAGCGCTTTCTCCCAATTCACCGCCTGGCCCACCGACGTGGAGACCGGTTTCGACGCCCATTACCCGCCCGGCTACAACTTCGTCCAGCTTTGGCCGGAACAGACGATTGTGCATCAGCATTTGTTTGTCCGGCCGTGAATCGGTAAACGGTAATTGGGTAAATACGTAGTTACCCGGTTACCCAATCACCCAATATGAAAAAAATCTACGGTGTTTGTCCCCATGATTGCCCCGACAGTTGCGGTTTTGTGACTGAAGTGGAAAACGGCCGTGCCCTGAAACTGTACGCCGACCCGAATCATCCCGTTACCGAAGATTGGTTGTGCGTTAAGGTACGGCCGTATCTCAACCACGTCTACCACCCCGACCGGCTGCAATACCCCCTGCGCCGCGTGGGGGAGAAGGGGGGCGGGCAGTGGCGGCGCATCAGTTGGGCCGAGGCGATTGGTGAAATCGGCGAGCGGTGGCGGGCGATTATCGCCGAATATGGCGCGGGGGCGATTTTGCCTTACTCCTACAGCGGCACGCTGGGGCTGGTGCAGATGGGAGTGAGCAGCGCCCGCTTCTGGAACCGTCTGGGGGCCAGCCAGTTGCAGCGCGCCATCTGCGGCGCGGCAGGTGAGTTTGCCGTGACGATGACGTTGGGCGGCCGTTTTGCGCCCCCTTATACGGCCGTGCGCGACAGCAAACTGGTCATCCTTTGGGGGCACAATCCCATCAGCACCGCCCCTCACTTCATGCCCCATCTCTCGGCGGCCAGATGGGATGGCTGTTGTGTAGTGGTTATTGATCCCCGGCGGACGCGCACGGCCAAGCAAGCGGATTGGCACATCGCCCCCAAGCCGGGTACGGATGGGGCGCTGGCTTTGGGATTGGCCTACGTCATCGTCCGCGAAGACTGGCAGGATGAGGCGTTTCTGGCGGCCTACACCGTCGGCTGGCCGGAACTACGACGCCGGTTGGACGATTACCCGCCGCAGCGCGTGGCAGCTATCACCGGTTTGTCCCAAGCGGATATTGAGGAATTGGCCCGAATGTACGCCCAAACACGGCCGTCGCTCATCAAATTTGCCGACGGGGTGCAGCGTAACCACAACGGCGGCCAAACGGTGCGGGCCATTTGCGCCCTGCCGGCCATCACCGGGCAGTACGGCCATCCCGGCGGCGGCCTGATGTACACGACGAGCGATTTTGTCCGCTGGGACGCGGAAGCGGTGGGCAAACGATCTGAA
>JAJRTP010000191.1 GCA_024278255.1 Chloroflexota bacterium
CATTGAACCGGATAAATTCATCCGTACCGCCGGCTGGAACCGTATGTCTGATACCACGCTGGCCTACTACAAGGAAGAAGCACCAGAATTTTACGATATTCTGGAAAGTTACAGCGCCGGCGTCAACGCTTACATTGGCGACAAATCACCCGGCGAACTTTCCATTAATTACACCATTCTGCAAGCAGTTAACGACCCATGGGAAATCGAACCGTGGACCCCGATCAATACCGTTTCCTGGGGTGTGGTTATGTCTTTTGTTCTGGCAGACGACATCAATCGGGAATTAACCTATGCCAATTTGATTGATGAGTTTGGTGAAGAAACCACCTTTGAACTGCGGCCGCCATACCCTTACGCTTCCCGTCCCGTCATTGCTTCTACAGATGAGTTGGTCAGCGAATTTGCGGGAAATGGCATACCGGATGGCTGGGACACGGCCGTCAACTGGCAAAACGTCAACACCAGCATCATCGGCCAAATCCCGGAAAACATTCTGGGCAGCCCCCCCTTCATCGGCAGCAACAACTGGGTCGTTAGCGGCGAACACACAGATACCGGGATGCCCCTGCTGGCCAACGATCCCCACCTGGCCATCCAACTGCCCGCCATCTGGTACGAAGTCGGTCTGCACGCCCCTGGGTTTGACGTCGTCGGCTTTTCCTTTGCCGGCGTCCCCGGCGTCATCATCGGCCACAATGACAAGATCGCCTGGGGCGTGACCAACACCGGCGCCGACGTGCAGGATTTGTACATCGAAAAAATCAACCCGGACAACCCCAACCAGTACGAATGGCTGGGCGAATGGCAAGATATGGAAATCATTGAAGAGGTGATCAAGGTCAACGGCGGCGAAGATATTGTCCTGCCCGTGCGCATCACCCGGCACGGCCCCATCATCAGCGACGGCCGTGACGACACGAAAGACGTATTAGCCATGCGCTGGGCTGCTCAGGAACCATCCCGCGTCCTGCAAGCCGCCATCCTGCTCAACCAGGCGCAAAATTACGACGATTTCCGCGAAGCCCTGCGCTTCTGGGACGTGCCCTCGCAAAACTTCGTTTATGCTGACGTTGAGGGCAACATCGCCTACCAAATGCCCGGCCTGACCCCCATCCGCAAAAATGGCAACGGCATCGCACCTGTTCCCGGCTGGAATGGCGAATATGAATGGGAAGGCTGGATTCCTTACGAGGAACTGCCCGCCCTGTTCAACCCGGAAAAAGGGTACATTGTCACCGCCAACCATGCCATCGTAGACGAGGAATACCCCAACTTCATCACCCGCGACTGGGCGGCCGGCGACCGGGGGCAGCGCATTGTAGATTTGATTGAGGCGGGCATTGCCGACGGGCCAATCACCCAGGCGGACTTGGCCGACATCCAGTTTGACAGTTATTCGCTCCTGGCAGATACGTATGTGCCGCTGTTGAACAACGTGGACATGTCCGACTCGCGGGTGCAGGAAGCAGTGGACATTCTAAATAAATGGAATCGGCAGGAACGGCGCGAGGAGGTCGGCCCGGTTATCTTCGAGATTTTCCTACTGAAGCTGTATCCGGCTATTGTGCAGGATGAGATCGGGCAGGAAAATGTGGAAAAGCTGCAAACACGCAACAATATCTTCATGTACAAGATAGCTAATGAACCGGCCTCTCCCTGGTGGGACAATGTGGACACACCGGAAAGGGAGAACCGGGAGGATATTTTGCTGCAAGCGATGACAGAGGCGCTGGTCTGGCTGGATGAAAACATGCCAGGTGACGTCGCTTCCCTGAAATGGGGCGATTTACATCAAGCGCCGTTTGTCAGCGATCCGCTGGGGAAAAGCGGAATTGGCCCGATTGAAGCCCTGGTCAATCGCGGTCCCTTCCCGGCCGATGGCGGTAACAGCATTGTCAATGCCGTAAGTTGGGATTTGAAAGACCCGGCGCGGGTGGTTTGGCACCCTTCGATGCGGATGCTGGTAGATATGAGCGATTTTGACGCCAGCCAGATGGTTATCCCCACCGGACAGAACGGCGACCCCGGCAACCCGCATTATGACGATCAGATTGAGTTATGGTTGAATGGGGAATATCACCCGATGCTGTGGAGTGATACGGCCGTGCAGTCCGCCGCCGCCGATACGCTCATCCTCCAGCCAGGGAATTGATTTTTTTGCCACGAATTGCACGAATTGGACGAAAATTAGCGGAATTCGTGCAATTCGTGGCATATCTCTTAAAGGCCATATGAAGTACAAAAAAATTGGGAACATTGTAGGGCTGGGGTTGGGTATTTTGCTTTTGCTCACGGCCGTCATCATCTTCTACCCCCAAAACGTCTGGCCCTTCGCCGCTAACCTCGACGACCTCATCCCGCCGGAAGGCCAATACAACGTGCGCATTTTGCGCGACGAGTGGGGCGTGCCCCACATTTTTGGCCAAACGGACGCAGATGCCGCTTATGGCTTGGCCTACGCCAATGCGGAAGACGATTTCGGCACGATTCAGGATACGGTGCTGGCTTCGCGGGGGATGCTGGGGCAGGTTTACGGCCGTGACTCCGCCCCCATAGATTACTTCGTCCACCTCCTGCGCATCTGGGACGATATAGACGCCCAATACGAGACCATTCCGCCCGAAACCCGCGCCGTCCTGGAAGCCTACGCCGCCGGCCTCAACCATTACGCCGCCCGCCACCCCGACGAAGTCGCCACACCCGACCTCTTCCCCATCACCGGCCAGGATATCACCGCCGGCTTCATGCTCAAAGTGCCCGTCTTCTTCGGCCTGGACAGCGCGGTAGGGGAATTGTTTGAACCGCCGGAAGATGGTGGAGATCAGAGATCGGAGATTGGAGATTTCTCAATAGCAATCGCTAATCTCCAATCTCCAATCTCCAATCTCCGCTCCCTACGGCTCCAACGTTTTCGCCGTCAGCCCCGCCCGCTCCGCCAACGGTGAAAC
>JAJRTP010000192.1 GCA_024278255.1 Chloroflexota bacterium
GGCGCGGCGAAGCTGATGTGTACGTGCTGACGCTGAACGAGCAGCCAAAACCAACGCACATTTTTGTCCCGCCCCCCATCCTGACCAACTGGGTCTCCTACGCCGGTTACGACAACCCCGTTTTGACAGCAGACGGGAGGACGGCCGTCTGGCGGGTTTACTGGAATGCGGGCGAGCCATCGGCGGCAGACACACATATTTTTGTTCACGTGTTGAATGAAGCGGGGAAAAGAGAGCAGATGGATACGGCCGTATTCCCCCCCGCCCAATGGCAGTCCGGCGATCTCGTCGTCAATATCTTTCGCCTCCCCTGGCCGGAAAACGCCAACCTTATCCGCACCGGCATGTACCTTTATCCCTCGCTGGAGCCGATTCTGGTTTTTGACGAAGCAGGAAATCCTTATACGGATGCGGTGGAAATTGAGATTGGTAATTGAGTAATAACCTGTCCAGGCGCCTCTGTGGTTGCCCCGCGTTGATCGAAAAACAGGCGCTTACGGCCCCGGTTTAGGCGTGTTTGTCGGCGGGGGAGGCGGCGGAGTGGGTGTTGGCGGCACGGCCGTAGGCGGCGGCGGGGGCGGCGTGCGTGTGGGCGGCGGGGGCGGCGTGCGCGTCGGCGGTACAGGCGTTTTTGTGGGCAGCGGCGTATTGGTGGGGGTGCTGGTCGGCGTCGTTGTAGGCGTCGTTGTCGGGGTAGTGGTAGGGGTGCTGGTGGGCGTATTGGTGGGCGGCACGGCCGTAAACGTCGGTGTGGGTGAGGAGACAAGCACAGTAGGCGGAATGGTCGGCGTCGCGCCTGGTTGATTGAGGGGAGGAACGGCCGTTGCCGTTGGCCCCGGCTGGACAGGCGGTATGTTTGTCGGCAGCGGAGATGGCACTGCCGGCACAATTGTGGGGGGCATGGTTGGCGTCACCGTGGGAAACAGTAAAACAATCCGGGTGCTTGTGGCTGCTGGCGGAGCAGTGGCCGGTAAGCTCTTCGGCGTCACTTGTAAATCAAGGGTGTCCGCAGTTACTTCCAGGATGATGGCCGGTTTAAGGGGAGCCAGACGGGTGGGATTGAGGGGATCACGGCCGTAATCTGCCTGATTTTGGGCCAGCATATTGGTATTATCAATTTCCGCCGGCGTCAACGCCAATGCCAGATACGTAACCGAGGAAACGCAAATCAAGCTGGTCAAAAGAGCCAGGGCAAAAAAGAGCCAGATTCTGGTGCGGCGGCGTATGCGGGACGATTGGTTCATCTCTTTAGACCGGCACGGCCTCCTCTTGCTGCATCATTGTTTGTCTCTCACCCACATTCTCTACGAGCAAAGGCAAGGTGCAGCTAAAGGTACTGCCCTGCCCCAACTGGCTGTTTACCTGGATACGGCCGTCATGCAACTCCAAAATCGTGCGCGTAATATACAGGCCCAGGCCAATGCCCCGCTTCGTATAATTCGATTCATTCTCTGCCCGGAAGAAGCGGGTGAACAACAGTTCCTGGTCCGCCGGAGCGATGCCCACACCAGTGTCCCCCACCTCCAGCCGCGCTTCGGCCCCATCCCGCAACAGACGTACCCACACACTGCCCTCCTCTGGCGTGTAGTTATTGGCATTGCTCAACAGATTTTCCAGCGCCCAGCGTAACCGGGGGCCATCCCCTTCCACCATGAGCGGTGCAGCGGGTAACTGCCAGGAAAATGCCAGCCCCTTACTCCTCATACGCTCCTGCCAGGCAAGGCAAACATCTTGCACCAAAGCTGTGCAATCAATTGCCTCTCGCTTCAAATTCAACGTACCGGCTTGCAATTCGGAAATGCTGATCAACTTTTCAATATGCTGTTCCAAATCACCCGACGCGCTGTTAATCTTTTCGATGTACTGTTTCTGGGAATCCGGCATTGAGCCATTAGCTGTGCGCTGTACCAGATCGGCATACAATTTGATGATGGTTAGCGGCGTGCGCAGCTCGTGCGACACACTGGTAATAAACGCCTCTTTCAGGTTCTCCACTTCGGTTTCACGGGTCACATCCCGCAGAACCACCACAGAACCTACTTGCTTACCTTCCGGTGTCTGCACAGGGGCCACCGTAGCGCTCACGACCCGGTCGTCAATGGTGTATCGCTGAGGCGCAGCACCGCCCTCGGTCAGGATGGCGGCGATTTTGACTTTATCGGCCGTAGAAGCGGCTAACTGCTCATTTTCAGCGGCGTGACCGGCTAATAACTGCCGGGCCGTCGGGTTCAAATTAACGATTTGGTGATTGTTATCCAGCACAACCACGCCATCGGCAATGCTTTGCAAGATCGCTGACAGTTCGCTTTTCTGGGCCACCAAATCCTGGTTACGGTTCGCCAGGCTCTCCGTCATTCTGTCAAAGGAAGCGGCCAGCAGGCCGATTTCATCCTGGCGTTGAATACCGGTGCGCCGGTTCAGATCGCCTTCAGCTACGGCCGTTGTCGTTTGCACCAATTGATCAATGGGGCGGACAATGCGCCGGGCCACCAAAAAGCCCACAGTAAATACGGCCACCGTAGCCAGAATAAAAACCAGATTCAGCACATTACGGCGGGTAGCCGCGGTGGTCACAATAAAATTGCGCGGCAAGGCGACGCTGAACAAACCGAGGGATTGATTACGCAGCCGCCAATCGCCAAAGGCAAGCTGGTAATCCTGGCTCAATATCTCTGCCTGGCGCAAGGGGACGTTGGTATCGGCCGTTTCCGCCACGACATGGTAAGGGGCGGCGGAAGTTTGCAATAAATTGATGACGGCGCTGTACCGGGCCGGCGTCTCCTGCAACAATTCGGCAGCGCCAGGGCCGCCATCCCCCAGCGTGGTACCAATGACACGGCCGTTGGTATCATACAGGGTCACACGGGCAATGGCATTTTCTGTCAGGCCTACGACCATGCTGCGCACGTCAGACCCCACCATAACGGCGCCTATTTGACGGCCGTTCCAAAACAGCGGCCCCACCGTAAACAGCATCGGGCCATCTTCAGTTTCCATCAGAAAAGCCCGTTTATCGCCTACTTCATCCACGAATCCGGTCAACACCAGACCCACATCCTCCAACTGCGCCAGGTTAATATTGGCAAAAGTGATGCCATCCGGATTGCCTGCCTGTCGCTGCCAGCCGTACACCACATTACCCTCATTGTCCAGCAGAGCCACCACATCCGTCTGGCTGTTCACCAAAATTTGCGGCACCAGTGCAGCTAAAGCCTCAGCATCGGGATTGGCTACATTTTCCGCCACCCCTTCGGTAAAGGCGATCTGGCGTAAAACGGCCAGCCGTTCCGCCTCGAATCCGACCATGCTTTCGGAAACGACCCGGCCGGCGTCCAGTAATTGATTATTGAAGCGTTCCTGAAGGGTGCTTGTGACCAGGTTGACAACGATAAAAGCGCCCACCGCAGCCACAATGAGGGTTAACAAAAAATAAGGTAAAATTATTTTGGAGCCTATGCTTGAAAATGGCATGTTGAGGCGACGGTGTATTTTCAAGACAATACAACCTCCTGCTAGGTGACCAGTATGATTTTAGAAATAAATTCAAACATTTAGTTTTCTCTCAATGATAAATGGGGGCTTGGCTAAAGGTTGGTCACAGCAATCCAAATTCGCTGCACCCCTAAGAGTACAGTACCGATTCAGCCGTTTTCTCTCAATGGGATTTTGGTATAGTGTGGCGGGCAACACCCTGTTTGAGGCGTTATTTTTGCGTGAATTTTTTGGAGAACTGCTTGATTTAGGTTGGCTGGTTCTTTAAGGAGTGCGGGACAACCATTCCACGCCATCCGGGGTGGCTAATATCACATCGGTAGCCAACCCCAGGAAAAGGCCATGCTCTACCACGCCGGGTTGGGCGCGGATGGTCTGGGCCAACTGGGCTGGGTCGGGGATGCCATTAAAGGTGCAGTCCAGGATGATGTTTTGTTCGTCGGTGATGAACGGCCGTTTCCCAGCCATCCTTATCTCCACCCGCGCTCCCAACGATTGCAGGTACTCCGTCACCGGCCGTTGGGCAAAGGGGATGACCTCCACCGGCACAGGCGCGCGCGTGCCCAACTGCGTCACCTGTTTGCGGTAATCGCTGACCACCACCATGCGTCGGGAGGCCGCCGCCACAATTTTCTCCCGCAGCAAGGCTCCGCCCAACCCCTTGATCAGGTCAAAGTGAGGATCGATCTCATCTGCACCGTCAATCGTTATGTCAATTTCTGGCTGTTCGTTCAGGGTAGTCAGGGGGATGCCAAACTTTTCTGCTTCGCGGGCGGTTACTTCAGACGTGGGAATGCAGACGATATTGGGCAACTCCCCTGCCTGCCACATCCGGCCAATTTTACGCACAGCGTGGACGGCCGTACTCCCCGTCCCCAAACCAACGATCATCCCTGGCTTGACAAACTCAACCGCCTTCTCTCCCGCCAGTCGTTTTAACGATTCAATATCCATTTTATAAATACTCTATTCGCCCGCGAATCTCATCAGGGGTCAATACATCGTAAACAAGCTGTAATGTGCGAATAATTTCTCCCACAGATCGGGCTTCCAAATGACAATAGGCAATACCCGGATGATCCCAAATTTTGCTTGCCATACGTAAAAAATCGTCGTCATGTGTAACAATGACACGATTTTCACGTTTGGCAAAGGCCAAATGAGCTTCGTCACTGGTTGTTCGGAGTCCCGCTTCAGTAGTTGTGGTGACATCAACGCCATATCTGCGGAGAGCGACAGCAATCACCGGATCAACATTTTCATCCAGATGAAACCGGATGCGTTCACTCATCTTCCCTGTCCAAAGTTTCTTTTAACAAAGAGGAGGAACGCCGCTTCCGTTCTTCATAAAATAGTTGACCAGCATCTATTTCAGCATCAATTTCATCTTTATGATCGAAATAGTAGGAAACGGCCGCATAAACGGCCGACAGGGGCAAATCATACTTGACGGCAATTTCCTCCAGAGACAACCCCATCCGAAAGTGCCATACAACAATGTCAGAAACCGTTATACGCCTTCCGGCAATTCGCGGCTTGCCGCTGCGAACTTCTGGCGTTCTTTCAATATGCTTTTCTAAGACTAATTCCATCAGATTCCACCCTGTCTATACTTTTAGCCATTATACATCAAATCTTTACCACAACCGGATTACGTCGTCGTGGGAAAAAATGGGGCCAACCTCAAGTTCCAGGCCTGGCCCGGCGTACAAATCAGGCGGTACGCTGATGTCAGCCAGATACAACTCCCCGACGGCGGCTTCATTGCCCTGTAATCCTTCTTTAGGCAAGGCCAGGGTCATGGTGGCAGTAGCCTGAATGCTGGGAGTATGTATTGTTCCCGTGGTTGTATCCAGCCCGGAAGGAGCATCCAGGCTGAGAATGGGAGCGGGATGGACATTGGCGGCCTGGATGAGGGCAGCGGCCGTACCGCGCGGGCTGCCGGACAAACTGTAACCGATGATGGCGTCTATGAGGAGGACGGCCGTATCCTCCAACACCACACCCTCCCCCGCCACCGTTACCGGCACACCCATACGCTGCAAAATATCCAACTGTCGCGCAGCAACGCCGCTGTAATCTTCCGGCGCATGGGTGAGGAACACCTGCACCTCCGCTCCCCAATTGCGCAGCCGCCGGGCGCAAACCAATCCCCCGCCGCCGTTGCCGCCCCGGCCGGCCAACACCACAACCTGCTGCTCCCGCGGATCGCCATTGAAAAAGCGGTTACGGGCCAGGTGGGCCAGATTACGGCCGGCATTTTCCATCATCTGGATCAATTCAATGTGATAATCCTCGATCATGGCCCTATCTACTTCGCGCATTTGTTCCGTGTTGAGAAAAGGAATATTGGACATCATTTAACCCGCCTGAATAGCATCCGTATGAGGAGAAGTTCCCAGATAGCCAGTAAACGCGCCAGCCAAAGCAGACATCCCCAAACCGGCCAACCCAAAACAAACACCCACACCCACACCGGCAGCATAATAAGCTGTTTGTTCCACACCGCTGGCAAATTGATTAGGCGGCGCACCAAAAAGAGTGGGTGTGCCGGTTGACTGAAGATACAAAAGAATGGAAATGCCGCCGATCAACTGCCCCGCGAAAATCAGCGCCCCGGCAACCAACCCGGAAATAGCGCCCGCTCTGGCTCCATCATTTTTTGTGGGCAACTGTTCCTGAGTAGCTGTAATAAAACCGGCAATAGCACCGGCCGTCAAGGCTACAAAAGGCCCGCAAAAACCAATTAACGCAGCCACACAAATATTTAACAACAAGCCTACCCCGCCAACTATCAATCCGATTTTTATGCGCGGTTGCATGAAAGCCTCCTTTGTGACGGTAAACGGTAATCGATATTCGCTAATCAGGTTTGCTCATCCGGGAGGGAGAGCATTCCGGTGTCGCGGGAGCGGCGGTTGGCGGTTTGCCGGATTTCTTCGTGGCTGGCGGGGGACTCGGCCATCCAGCGGCGGAAGGTGTCCCGGTCGAAAGAGACCACTTTGACCGGCGTCAAGGCTCTGACGGTAGCGATACGGGCGCTGCCATCCAGCAAGCCAATCTCGCCAAAATAGTCGCCGCTGGTCAGATGGGCCAGGATGTACTCACGGCCGTCATCCCCCGTATGGCTGACAGTAACAAACCCTTCGATAATAATGTAAAATTTGTCGGACTCAGCCCCCTGATAAATGATGGCTTCGCCGGGAGCGTAATGTTCGGCTGTTTCTACGGCCGTCCCCCCCTCATCTTCCGTCAGTTCCCAGGGCAATGCCTCTTCAATCAACTCCAACGCATCATCCGGCGGCAGCCGCTGCGCCACCAGCGTGTTAATCTCATCCGTCACCAGGGGCGAACTGTCTACCCAATGGCGAAACGTCTGGAAATCCATCGCCATCACCGACACATTGGTAATAGCCCGCACAGTAGCCATGCGCCGGCTGTACAAAACCAGCCCCACCTCGCCGAAATAGTCGCCGGGACCGAGCACATTCAGCACTTTCTCCAAATGGCCGGGGGGCTGGTCTACCACCTCCACTTCACCGCTCAGGATAATATAGAACTTATCCGGGGCATCTCCCTGCTGGATAATGTCTGTACCCGCGGTGAACTGTTCCGGACCAAATTTTGGTTTATCTTTGTACATAAAGCATCCTGATGATTAGATAATTACTCAATCCGTTCCTTGATTTCCTGCCAAACTCTGAGCAATTCCGCCACGCTCCACGCCTGGGCGATGCAGCCGCGCGGGGTGAAGGGGGGATCGCCGTCAAAAATCTCGCTGACGCTGCCCAGGCCGTGCCCGGCCAGATGTTGCAGCAACGGCCGTATATAAGTCAACGCCTGCTCCGGATCATTGTACACCCGCAGATGGGCGCTGACAAAAGGGCCAATCAGCCAACCCCAGACCGTACCCTGGTGGTACGCCCCATCCCGCTTGTACCGGTCGCCGCCGTAATGGCCGATGTAGGCGGCATCGTCGGGGGAAAGGCTGCGCAGGCCGTGCGCCGTGAGCAGGTGGCGGCTGCACGCATCCACTACGGAACGCTGCTGCGCTGCGGTCAGGGGGCTGTAGGGCAAAGACACAGCCAATAACTGGTTGGGGCGCAGGCTGCCGTCAGGGCCATCGAGACCATCCAGCACATCGTAACAGTAGCCCATCTCCTCGTTCCAGAAACGGCCGTAGCCCGCCCGCACCTTCTCCGCCAAACCTGCATATTCCACCCCATCTTCCCCCAAATGTGCGGCAAATTCCGCCAGGATGCGCAGCGCATTGTACCAGAGCGCGTTAATCTCCACCGGCTTGCCGATGCGGGACGTGACCACCCATTCATCCACTTTGGCATCCATCCAGGTAAGCTGCACGCCCGGTTCTCCGGCAAACAGCAGGCCGTCCGCCTCATCCATGTGAATATTGTAGCGGGTGCCGCGAACGTGCCATTTAACAATCTCCTGCAGGATGGGGAACAAATCGCGCAGCAGCGCATCGTCGCCAGTAGCGGCATGGTAAGCGCGTAACGCCTGGAAATACCAGAGGGTGGCGTCTACGGTGTTGTATTCAGGGCGCTCGCCCGCATCGGGGAAACGGTTGGGGATCATGCCCTGGTCTACAAATTGGGCGTAGGTGCGCAGGATACTGGCCGCCGCGTCAGGCCGCCCCGTAGTCAGGGTCAGGCCGGGCAGAGCAATCATGGTGTCCCGGCCCCAGTCGCTGAACCAATGATAGCCGGCAATGAGGGAACGGCCGTCCGGGTCAGAAGGAGTCGGTCGCTGCACTACAAACTGATCCGCCGCCAGGACAAGCTGCTCAATTGCCGGAGGCATAACAACCCGGTGGACGGTGCGAGCTTGAGCCAGCAAAGCCGCTTCATACGCCTGCCGCTCCAGATACGCCACCCCGCCATCCAGATTAGGGGCCACCTCTGTGCTGGCGACGATGGTCACTTCTTCGCCCGGCCGCAGCGTCACCCGCATCCGGGCGGCGCAGAAATGGTCTTCCTCCACATCATTCTGGCCGCGATATTCCTCTACGGCCAGAAGAAAATCCTCATACCAATCAAATTGGGGGGTGAATACGGCCGTCTCGCTGAACAAGTACAAAGGAGCCGCTCCGGCAAACATCTGCACGCGCAGGCCGCTATTAATCGGCGTAATTTCCGGCTGCCAATCCGTCATCATGGTGGTGCTATGGTAATCCCGGTAATTCACCAGTGCCTTGCCTTCCAGGGTAAGGGGGCCGGTAGCGCGGGCCAGGCTGTATTGAATGTAAGTGGTATTGTGACCGGGCTGCATCCAGATACGTTTTTCCAGCAGAGCATTGCCAATGGCATACGTCCAGACCGGGGTTGTACCTTCCAGATGGAAGCGGTTGAGGTAAATATACCCGTCCGGCTCCACGTAACCAGCCCCCCAGCGGTTAGTGAAAAGAGGATAAAAACGGCCGTTTTCCGGGTAGATACCGTCATACTCAGCCATCACGTCCAGCTTTGCCAGGAGCAAGGTGCGCCCCAATGGCGGCTGTAAAGCGGCCATAAGCAGGCCATGATAGCGGCGCGTCAACACGCCGGCCACTGTACCGGAAGCGTAGCCGCCGATACCATTCGTTACCAGCCACTCACGGGATTCGGCCGCAGCCAGTTCCCCGCATATTTCTCGTCCAAAATCAAGCTTCACATTGAGTTCTTCGATCAAGGTTCATTCCTGTAAAAGATTTGTTTTGCTCCATTATACACTTGCATTCCCCAAACGTTGACGTTACATTCTTACAAAACTCAGAGATTGATCATTGGATCAATCACCAATCTTGACAAGAGTACAGCGAATTGCAGAACAAACGAATTTTCTCAACTGGCGCAATTCGTTGTTTTCCAAATTTGTTGTACGCTTCCGCTGGCGGCAAGAACTTTGCAACGTTATATTAATCTTTATCCGGGAAGAAAGCTGTGAATGTAGACCCCAAATACGTCCAAACCATCATCCAGCGATTGCATGAGACCTATCCCGATGCCTGCTGCGAGCTGGATTATGAAACGCCGATTCAACTGTTAACGGCCGTCATCCTCTCCGCGCAATGTACCGATGTACGGGTCAACCAGGTGACGCCGGTCCTCTTTGCCAAATACCCGGACGCGGCCGCTTTGGCCGGGGCAGACCGGGCCGAACTGGAAGAAACGATCCGGTCTACCGGCTTTTTCCGGCAAAAAGCCAAATTCATCCAGAAATCAGCCCAAGCCATTGTCCATGAACATGGCGGCGAGATTCCGGACAACATGACAGAGCTAACCAAACTGAACGGCGTGGCCCGCAAAACGGCCAACGTGGTTTTGGGTGAGGTGTATGGCATTGCGGATGGGATTACGGTGGATACGCATGTGAAACGCATTGCCCACCGGCTGGGGCTGGTCTCTACTAACAAAGACGCGGTGAAGGTGGAACGGGAGTTAATGGAAATTATCCCCCAGGAGGAATGGATCAATATCTCGCACCTGTTGATTTTTCACGGCCGTCGCATCTGCAAAGCACGCAAGCCGGACTGCGCCAACTGCCCCCTGAACGATATTTGTCCTTCAAGCGAAGTGTAATTATGTATGGCGGAAATAGTCACGGCCGTACCCTTGTTGCAACTTAGCCTTCTCCAGATACCAGCGGGGCGCGCTGGTGATCAGGTTACCTTCACTGTCCATCAAAGGCTTCAACCGTTCATCGCCGGGGGCAAAAGAGCCGCAATGGATCATCATCTCGCCGTGACATTCGCGGGGTTCCTCACTGGTAGCAAAACAGGTGGAACAAATGTAGAAGTTACAATCTTCGTTCATCTCACACAACTCCTTGATACATAACAAGGTGACAGGACGTCAAATTGTAGCCGCGGTTTCTTACCGCGTCTGACTGCGCGGTAAGAAACCGCGGCTACAAACAGTATACTCCATTTTTCCGGCAAAATTCCAGCACACTCATTTTCATCAAATTAACATCAACCTAATATCACCTGCGACCTCACGTAAAACATCAGGCGATTGCTATAATGAATTCATTCCAATAAAAACTATCCCATCCAACCCGATTTTCCTGGAGGCAGCTTGCATGAGCCATATGCACGTAGAAAAAATCACCTGTTCCCGCATCCCTACCAAACAGGGCGTGTTCCAGTTGTGTTATTACCGGAACAATCAGGACAACAAGGAACATCTGGCCCTGATTCTGGGCGATATTTCCCGCGAATCTACCCCGCTGGTGCGCATCCATTCCGAATGCTTCACCGGCGACGTTCTCGGCTCCCTGCGCTGTGATTGCGGCCCGCAGTTGCAGCAGGCTATGCAGCAAATCGCCGCCGCCGGCAGCGGAATCATCATCTATTTGCGGCAGGAAGGGCGAGGCATCGGCCTGCTGGACAAGCTGCGGGCTTACAATTTGCAGGATATGGGTTATGACACGGTGGAAGCCAATTTGCTGCTGGGTCATCAGGCTGACGCGCGGGATTACACAGTTGCCGCGTTTATTTTGCAGGATTTGGGCGTCCGATCCCTGCGCTTGCTGACGAATAATCCGGCCAAAATTGCCGGGTTGGAAACGCATGGTCTGCGTGTGACCCAGCGGCTGCCACTGACCGCTCCACCAAACCGGGAAAATGCCACCTACTTGCAAACAAAGGCGGTTCGGATGCACCATTTACTGGAGACGGAGCCAGTCTTGCTTCCCATTGCCCCGCCGCCCAATGGACAATCTGCCCGCAACGGCCGTCCCTTCATCACCCTCAGTTACGCCCAAAGCCTGGACGGTTCCATCACGGCCCAACGCGGCCAGCCCCTGTCCCTCAGCGGCGCGGAATCTATGCGCCTGACCCACCAAATCCGGGCCGGTCACGATGCCATTCTGGTGGGGATTGGCACGGTGCTGGCGGATGATCCCAGTCTTACCGTACGGTTGGTGGACGGCCGTCATCCCCAACCCATCATCGTAGACAGCCATTTACGCACGCCGCTCACGGCCAAACTGCTCCAGCACCCTCACCCCCCGCTCATCGCCGCCACGGACGCGGCTGATTTTCGCCGGGCGGCGGCGCTGGAAAAAGCGGGCGCCACTGTTTTGCGTTTGCCGGCCGCGCCGGACGGCCGTGTGCAGCTTCCCGCCCTCCTCCACCAACTTTACGACCGGGGCATCCGCTCCGTCATGGTGGAAGGCGGGGCGCAAATCATTACCAGCTTCCTGGCCGCCCATCTGGTAGACCGGCTGGCGTTGACAGTAGCTCCCCTGTTCGTCGGCGGCCTGAACGCGGTGGAAAATCTGCCTGTCAACGGCCACGGCTTCCCCCGCCTGCACAACGTGCAAACGCAGCAGATGGGGCAAGACATGGTGCTGTTTGGAGACGTGTCGTTTGAGAGATGAGGTGTTTACATATCAGAGCGTTTATACAATACGCAGAATACATGCACAGTATCATTGCTGCTATTAACGATTTGGCTTTAAGTTAGGGGGCGATGGAAAAGAAGTAATAATACTTTCGATCTCCATTTGTAACTGCGTATCGAGCGAAGGTTCGACCGACGATGGTAAAAATTGAAAACTGGCTGCAATGATAGAAAAAGCAGATTTTATTTGATCGTTTCCATGATCAGTATAAAGAATGCTGATGATACGTTCTCCATCAGCAATGAGTAAATGACCAACAAATACACCAAATAAATTATGTATCTTCTCAATAAACAGGGGAGGTGAAATTATCCAGACTCCCCTGTCGGTAACGGGTAAAAAGCTGGCGCTTGTTGTTGGACGAGATCAGCCAGACTGGGCAAAGCATATGTGCCA
>JAJRTP010000193.1 GCA_024278255.1 Chloroflexota bacterium
AATGGCCGGCGCCCAGATGTCGCCAATGGTGGGCAGGGCGGTGACAAAAACGCGCAGCATGGCGGCAAACCCGCCTATTTTAGCCCCAACGGACATGAAGGCGGTGACGGCCGTTGGCGCGCCCTGGTACACATCCGGCGTCCACATATGGAACGGAACCGCGGCTACCTTAAACGCAAACCCAACCAGCAGGAAGGCCGCCCCGGCCAATCCCAACGCGCCGCTGTCGGCAATCCCTGCCAAAATCCCCGGCAACTGTGTCGTCCCTGTCGCGCCATAGGTTAAGGCGATGCCATAGACCAAAAAGCCCGACGAAAACGCCCCCAGCAAGAAATACTTCATCGCCGATTCTTCCGAATCGGTGCGCGGCCAGGCCAGGCCGGACATGATGTAAAGTGGAATCGAAAGCAACTCCAGCGCCAGGAACACCAGAATCAAATCATTGGCCATACCCATCAACATCATGCCGCTGATCGAGAACAACATCAGCATGTAAAATTCTGGCCGATCCAATCCGGTACGGCGCAAAAAATCAACGGAGAGCAATACAGTCAGGAACCCCGTCACCAAAAAAATCGCGTTCAGGAAAGTGGCGAAATTATCCACCACAATCATCGGATGTCCATTCGCCAGCGCGAACGTGCCGCCATCAAATCCCCACAGGCCGATGGTCTGGACAAACGCTAACGCCAAGCCCACCAACGTCAAGCCGGGAACGATGCGCGTCCACTGCTCTTGAGCTTCTTCGGAGACAAAAAGCTCAATCAGCATCATTAACATGCCCCAGCCGGCAACAATCACAACCGGAGCGATAAGCAATATATTTATGGTAGGAACTTGAAACGTCATCGTTTAAGCCTTTGGTTTGAACTAGACCCTAGACTCTAAGGGTTTGGGAAACCCTAGGGTCTTCTCGGGAACGTATGTTGATGAATAATCGTCTGTTCCGGCATCAGATGTACAAAGCTGTATGCCGGTAATTGATCCGGATCGAAGCCTGTTACAACGTCGTTAGGCCAGGCCGAGAACTGCGAAAAGGCGCTGGCCGTGGCCACATACAAAATGCCGTCCTGCAACGTTTGCATATTTTGATGTACGTGGCCATGAAAAATACCGCGCAGCCGGTCGCGGGCGGGCAGCAGCGCCTGGTGCAGTTCGGCCCCGTTGATGACCAGCATGTACGCATCCATCCAGATTGAATTCAATGGCAAAACCGGATAATGAATGAAAACCGTCAACGGCGGCCCATCCGGCTGCGCTTCCCGGCGTACCAGGTCTAACTGCGCCTCAGATAGCAGCCCATGCGGGTCTATCTCATCCGGGCCGCGCGCGTCCAACACCAGGAAACGATACCCTTTCACGTCAAATGTGTAAGAAAGGATATCTAAATCGTCACTGACGTCATCTTTTGGTCCCATTGGCAGATATGTGTGAATGTCTCGCGCTGTATCATGATTGCCGTTTACGTAGTAAACAGGCGCTTTTATCTGAGACAACACGCTGGCTGCCAGTTGGTAGGACGCCGGATCGGGGTCGGTGACGATGTCGCCCGTGTGGATGACAAAATCAGGTTTTACCGGCAAATTGTTAATGACCTCTACCAGCTTCTGGGCGCATGGCAGAGGGGTGTGGCCGTGACGGCTGTAATCGGCCGTCGGCCCAATGTGCGTATCGCTTATAATTGCAAAGTAAATGATCTCGTCAGACATCTGATCCAGTGACCGGTAATCGGTGATCGGTAATCGGATATGGTTTACCGATCACCGACTACTGGTTACAAAATACTGATCATTGTCCGGCGACAACGGTCGTCCCAAAATTCGTCACTAACTCGGCCACACTGCTATCCATCAGCCCAAAATACCCGGATGGCGCTACGCCGATCCAGACAATGAAGAACAGGAAGGAGAGCATGATGACCAACTCGCGGGTATTTATGTCCCGCAGCGCCTTATTCTTGGGGTTGTCCAGCGGCCCCATGAAGACGCGCTGGAACATCCACAACAGGTAAACGGCCGCTAAAATCACCCCCGTCGTGGCAAAAGCGGTGTAAATCCAGGGGTTCGGCCCCAGCGATTCGGCGCCCATCGAACCCAGCAAAATCGTGAACTCGCCCACAAAGCCATTCAAACCGGGCAGCCCCATGCTGGACAGCGTGACGATGAGCGACAAAACGCTGAACACCGGCATCGCTTTCCAGACGCCGCCATATTCCGAGAAGAGGCGCGTGTGCCGCTGCTCATACAAAATGCCGACCAGGAAGAATAATGCGCCCGTGCTCAAGCCGTGATTGACCCCCTGCAAAATTGCGCCCTGGATGCCGGCTTCGTTGAGCGAGAAGATGCCCAGCATGACGAAACCCAGATGGCTGACGCTGGAATAAGCAACCAGCTTCTTCACATCTTTTTGCGGCAGGGAGACGAGCGCGCCGTAGATGATGCCGATGATGGCTAACACGGCGATGGGCTGGGCGTAATGTACGGCCGCTTCCGGGAAAAGCGGTAAATTAAAGCGGATGAAGCCATACGTCCCCATTTTCAGCAAGACGCCAGCCAGGACGATGGAACCGGCCGTCGGCGCCTGGGTATGGGCATCGGGCAGCCAGGAATGGAAGGGGAAGATGGGCACTTTGATGGCAAAGGCGATGGCAAAACCGAGGAACAGGATATTTTGCACATCGGCAAAAACGGCCCGCCCGGCGATCAAATCGGGCAAAGCGAAGGTGTTGTTGGTGACGCCCATGTACAAAATCGCCAACAGCATCAGCAACGACCCGGCCATCGTGTACAGGAAGAATTTGATGGATGCGTAAACGCGCTCTTTGCCACCCCAGATGCCGATGAGGAAATACATGGGGATGAGGGTGAATTCCCAGAAGACGTAGAACAGGAACAAATCCTGGGCCAGGAAGACGCCCATCATGCCGATTTCCATCAGCAGCATGAAAATGTAATACTGCTTGACCTGCTGCGTAATTGCCGTCCAGGAGGCGGCAATCGAAACCATCGAGATGAACGCGGTCAGCAAGACCATGAGGATGCTCAAGCCGTCAATACCCAGGTAATATTGAATGCCCCAGGACGGTATCCAGTCGGCTTTCTCGACCATTTGCAGGCCGCTGACTCCTTTATCATAAACCCCCACGATGATGAGGGAGACGATAAAGGTGACGATGGAAGCCCCCAACGCGATCCACTTGATTGAGTTCTCTGACTCTTTTTCCCCACGATTCAGGGCCAGAATGGCGATCACGCCTAACAGCGGCAGGAATGTGACAATCGTTAAAATACCCATCTTTTCTCCAAAAAATGCTTAACTTAGACCGGGCAAGTTTTGAAAACCGGCCTGGTCTTGATGCTCTAATTTGCCATCAGTAAGAAATAGGCCACCAACGCCACCGCCCCCAGGAGAATACTCAGGGCGTAATTGCGGGCATAACCTGTTTGTGATAATCGAATGATATTAGCCAGACGGCGGGCTGTTTTGCCGACGCCGTTGACGATGCCGTCTACGCCTTGTGTGTCGAGTACGTCGGCGGTGAAGGCTGCAAAGCCGACAAATGGGTCCCGAATCAGGCGGTTATGGACGAAATCGTGCCAGAAATCCCAATCTACGGCGTGGCCCAGCCAATAAGCCAGCCGGTTGAACAAGGGGATGACCCCTTTCATGTACAAGGTGTCGAAGGGCAGCACGGCAAACCACCAGATTGGGGTGTTTTGTAATGGGTCGCGCTCGTCGGCCGTTTTGGGCTTGTTGCCGTACACGCCATAAAAGGCCCCGGCCAAAGCGGCCAGCGCCAATAGGGTAGATAGCACGGCGACGATTGGCGATAAGATTATTGATGTGTGCGGCAGATGGAAGACGCCTTCTGCGGACAATTCAAATGCCTGGATGGAATGTTCTAGCCAACTCTCCAAACCGAGGAACATCCCGGCCGGATGATTGCCGTTGGCTTCGGCCATGCCGGTAGTAAAATAGGGCAGGTTCAACAGGCCGCCAAAGGTGGCCAGGATGGCTAGGATGATTAACGGCCGTGTCATGAGCGGCGGGCTTTCGTGAGCATGTTCGGCAGCGGCGTGGCGCGGCTGGCCAAAGAAAACCATTTTTAGCTGGCGGCCCATGTAGAAAGCGGTACAAATAGCCGCGACCACCAACATCCAGTACACAACTACATTGTGATCGCTGCCGTGCGACAAAATCTCGTCCTTCGACCAGAACCCG
>JAJRTP010000194.1 GCA_024278255.1 Chloroflexota bacterium
GATTGGTAGCAGATCGTCCGGTTGGTGACATCGGAAAAGATCTTGTCTGTCTCCTCGATGACAAACCAAGGTGCGTCCAAATCGTCGGTTTTGAGTTGGTTCATAGGTATCTCCTGGTAGCAAAATTTGTTTAACTGCGTCCAGCCAACTGCCCGATGAGCAGGCGCGGGCGGGGTACAGGCGGTCGTTTCTCCTCCGCTTCATCCTTCGATTTGTGGCCGTTCCCATTGGGCTGAAGGCGGCTCTGGCTATGACCGTTTCCAGAAGTGAAGATGGTTGAGGATTTGCCGTTGACGGCACGGCCGTTGGCGGTATGGCCGTTAAAGAGAAGCGATTGCTGTTGTCCGACAGGTGCTGGCTCGTCCACAATCATGGCTCTCTGCACTCGTTCAAAAGCATCCAGCATGTCGGCCGTCAGCGTTTGCCTGGGATTGGTCTGGGGCGTCAAGGTAACGTCAATCATGGCCTGGGCTTCATCTCTGGTGAGAATCTCTTGCTCTGGCTCATCATCCACTATTTCATACTCGCCAATGACCGTGTTCGCCTGGCGCAGGCTGGCGTTGGCCTCGGCAAACGCTTGTTGCAAGCTCTGCGTGTTTACCTCAGCGTCACCGGTCACGATCCGGGCCAAAGTCGCCACGATGTCGTTGCCCGTAATACTGTCCAGTTCCGCCAAACTGTCGTCGCTGACGGTATCGCCATTGACCCGCTGGGCGGCAGCCACTTTAGCCGCCACCAGGTAAAGCGCCTGCTCCTGAATGGTGTCGGCGTAGGCGAAGTAGTACACCTTGACCGGCCTCGTTTGCCCGATGCGCCAGCTGCGGCGGCTGGCCTGCAAAACGGTGTAAACAGAGTAGTGGGGCGACATCCAGACAATGGTGGGGAAATCGAGGAGGTCAATCCCCGTCTCTACCTTTTTGGGATGGCTAATGATAACGTCCACGCCGGCCTGCACCTGTTTTTCTACCCAACCTTCCCGCTTGTTGGGCGCGGCGCGGAGGACGGCCGTCTTCAACCCGGCATCTTCCAGCATCCGTTTCCACTCCGGTTGGATGTCCAGGGTGTCCGTTTGCAAGCAGAGCAGAAGGACTTTGCGTCCCTCCGCTTTCTCCTCTCGGCACAGTTCGATAATTTCCGCCTCTTTCGGCCCGACGAACTCCTCCGGCAGACCGGGAATGGAGGCGACAACTTCTCCGGTGCGCGGGTCGTTGACGACTTTGGCCCGGCGCGGCGAATCCGGCCAAAAGAGGAGGGCGTAGAGGTAGGCCGATAACAGCGACTTGTCCCCTCGAACCAGCCGTTCTTTGAGTTCATCTTTGAGCTGTCCCTTAAGTGTCTCATACAGCATCGCCTGCTCCGGGGCCATGGGCACTTCTACCGGAATTTCGGTGTATTCCGGCAGAGGGAAACCCATGTCACCCAAAGAGAGGAAGACAGAGCGGTTGAGCAGCCAGGGCAGCATCGCCGGGCTGCCGCCGGGCAGTTCTTTGGTGCGCACATTGGTACGGCTGTTGGCTGTCTGACGGCCGTCTTCATCCAACTTACGGGTTTCAATGCGCTGCAAGATACCATAAGAAGCGACCCAATCTTTGCTGCGTATGCGGCGACGGCCGTTCCCATCAGGGTTGGTGTAAACGGCCGTCATCTCCGGCGACATGCGGTAGAGCAAGTGGAAGATGCTGGATGCTTTGCCACCGTAGATGGTGCCTGTTAGCCCCACAATCTTCCGCGCCGCCAGCGCCAGGTGGTGCATGGCGTACCCCTGGTCGGAGTCGTCCCCTTTGTATTGGTGCTGTTCATCTACCAGGCAGAGGTCGAGACGGCCGCGGGCCACTTTCTTGATGTAACCGGCCAACGGGACTTTTCCATAGCCGAACATATCTTTGACGGCCGTTCCGCTCCAATAGTTTCGTTCATGGAAGGGGACGGGTTGGCCTTTGTTTGTATAGCTGCGGATGATTTTCTCTCGCTCAGCATACAGCTTGAAGCTGCCTCGCTGCTGGGAGTTGCTGCGCCGCCGTTTGAATTGGAACAAGGGAGCGCGGCAGGCCATGTTATTGCAGAAGCGTTTGGCACCCTTCATCTCGTGCGGGGAGAGGGGACGGCCGTTAACCCGTTGTTGTGCGCCGCAGACAGGGCAGCCAACGCCGCGCTGGTGAATGGCTTGCAACTGTTTGGCCGTCAGGATTTGGTTTTCATTGCCAATTGCCTGGTTGGCGGTGACAGTGTTACCCCACGGCCGTGTCACATCAACAAACCCCTTGCTGCCATAGCTGTGGCAGGCCGGGCCACCGTAATCATAGGCATGTTCCCAGCCGGACGCGCTGCGGGCGGTGGTTTGCTTGAGAACGCCGACGACGGGACGACCGTTACTTCGACCTTGCTCAATACAGGCTCTACGCTCGGCGAAAAAGGCATCTACATCACCGATAGTTTGCAGGTGCATGGTGACGACGCCGGGCCACACAGCCTTGAACTCGCGCTGCCATTTGTCTACCAGGTGGGGCGGGCAGAGGACGATGGTGCGTTGGGCGCCGCGCCCGTTGTTCAGACCAGCAGCAATAGCTGCCCCTATCGAACTTTTTCCACTGCCCATCTCTCCGACAACAATAGCGTCGGGATGGGTTTCCAGGCGGGTCAATACGGCCGCTGCCGCATGTTTTTGCGCCGGTAGCAAGCCGGTTTTGCCATTCAAGCCGGGAATGCGCCGTTCTCTGCTCAGGCTGCCCAACAATGCCCCGTACCCGTTCATGTTGAATTGGTAAACGGGCGGGTAATCACTGGCGACGATGCCGGTCAACTTGCCAATCCATTGAGACAGGAATTGCTCTAAGCCGGGGCCGTTATGGGATTGAATCTTACCCTGACCGTCCACTGTCGTGATGTCGGTAACAACTACTTCCGTTTCCAGCGTAGTCAATTTCCTGCCGCCACTGGGCAATGGTTCTTCATAAGATTCCTGGCGGGTGGTCTTGTAGCTCCTGCCTTTGATGAGCAGGCGTTGGCCGTTACCATCCTCCAACACCTGATTATTCATGTGTCCCGCCGCGATGATGCTGTTCATATGGCCGATTTTCAGCGGGGTCAACGGCCGTAACGGGACATTGACTCCCGCCGGGTCCAGATGCTGCCGCCAGGCGTCGGCGGTGGATGCGCCCATCTGCCGGGCTTCGGCCAGGGCGTCAGCCGGGTCTACGAACATGGAGCGGAATTTGAAGGCATTATCTTTTACAACAAGTGGCGGCAGGGTGTAGATTGGTTCGGGAACGGCCGTTAGTGACTCTAGGCGAGACTGCTCCGGCAGCAAGTTGGTTTCCTCCCGCCCCATAGCCATAAGCTCATCTACGGCAGTTGCGTCAGGGACAATTCCCTTTGGCCGGCGCACGCCGAAAAGTACAATTTGTTTGAACCGTTCATACTCCCCATCCGGGAAACGGTAAACGCGCACCTGGTCGTAATGGGCGGCGATGTATTTGGCCGCTTTCCGCATTTTGAGGATGTGCCTGGGCACAACGTAGACGAGCAGGCCGCCAGGTTGCAGCCAGGGTCGGCTCTTCCACAGCCATTGGTACTCCAGACGGCCGTCTTCCTTATCCCAGTCGTAGGGCGGGTTCAGGTAGAGTAGGTTATACCCATTCTTTGAGGTAACGAGGTTGAGATAGCTATCATTGAGGATGCGTGTCTGGTCAGGCAGTTGGGCGGAACGGGATTGGGTTAGCTGGCGGGCTGCCAGGTTTTGTA
>JAJRTP010000195.1 GCA_024278255.1 Chloroflexota bacterium
GTTGGTACAGGTGAGGGTGTACGTCCGGCGGCCGCCGGCCGGGCCGGCCAGAACTGCCTGCCCGCCCGTTCCCTTTGCGCCGCTCCAGCCGCCGGAAGCGGCGCAGCTTTCCGCCCCCGCGCTCGTCCAGCTCAGGGTTACGGCTTCCCCCGGCCAAATTTGCGCGTTGGTTTGTCCATTTACCCGCAGGGTGACGGCCGGCGTTTCGCCCCGCTCCTCCTCGTAATCGGGGAAGGGGGTGTAGACGACGCTGCCGTCCAGGTTTATCGTCCTTACCCGGTTCCCGTCCGGGTCGTAGAAGAAGGATGTTGTTTCGTTGACGGCCATTTCCATCACGCTTGCCAGCCGGTTCTCCCCGTCCCACGTTTGGACAAAAGCGCCGAACTCGTCGTTTCGTCATGTCCCCCTGAGTACGGCCGCTCATCTTGGCCCGGCCCCGCCTTAAAATTGCCGATTTTGTGGTCTTGACAATGGGGGTCATTTTAAATTTTTACAGAAAAATATTTGCATTATCAACATTACAATAGAATTTCATTTACATTTTGTCTACCGCAAGTTATTGAGAAGATACAACGCTTACTTAACATTATTAATCACTTCAATGTTCAAGGGTCGTCCAAACAATATCCAATAAACCATTAACATCAGGAATCTGCATAACTTCTCGTTTGGTCACGACATCAAAAATGATTATTACCCTTTCAATACCAGAATTAGTTTCTATTGCCGCTGGAATAGCAACATACAAACTATTTGGTGACCAAACAATTTGATCAATGGAAATATTGCCCATTTCCCCTTTATTGTAATTATTTTTTGCACGCCAAATAATTTTTTGATCGGGTATAGAAATTATCACTGGACATTCAAACGTTCCGTCCGCGCATGCACCAGAATAATAAAGCAATTGATTGTTTGGAGACCAAAGAGGAAAGCTGTAGCTGTTTGTAAAAGGATCATCTAAACGAACCGGTGCAGGATCGCTTACTGAAGTATAAAACATTGAATCTGGACGACCATCGACAACATAAGCAACCAACTCGCCATCCGGAGACCATGTACAATTGGAATAGTAACAATTATTTGTTAAAGGAACGGGTGATTGTGAGGTGATCCACGGAGATACATTAGGTTCTAATATTAGAAATTCGTGTACGCTTTCTTCATTATCTGTCTTAAAACACCATAAGGCAATTTCTTCAGTTAATGGGGAGGGTGCCAAAATGGAACAATCGCCAGACCAGTAAGATTGGTTGATTAATTCTTCGTTTTCCATGTCAATTATATAAGTTCGAAGTGTTTTTATATCTTCAAGTGGACTATCTTTATCCAAAGCAGACAAATAGAACAGCAAATAACGATCGTTTACAGCCCATAGAGGTGTGAGAAAATCAAATTCTACGTCTTTCAATGTTAAGATACGTTTCGGTTGCCATTGTAATAAAGACGTAACCCATAACTCGGTTCCATCATTACTATTTATCCAGTAGGCTAAATATTTTTTGTTCTGTGCAAAGCGAGATCCCCAATCAAGCCAATTTTCCTCTTTTTCAAAAAGAGAACGATTTATGCCATCCGCAACTGTTATTTGTTCTATACCAGCAAAGTTCCGTAAGAACAAACTTCCAACCAAATAATGATTTTCTGACTCAATCGTAGAAGTTACAGGGGCAGAAGTGCCAAATATAGAATGATGTGGTGTTTGAGCAACAGTAGGGATCATCTGATTTGGCATGGTTTTCGGCACGGCGCTAACTGATATACCTTCTTCAGGCATTATCGTCGGCAGTATAGATGTAGCAGTATTTTTTTCTGATAGAGGAGTTGTTACTGTTAATATCTGACCGTTTGGCTGGCTTACAGGAACACAAGCACTAAATCCGAGAAAAATCCATAGACTTATAAGAGCAAAAGGCCAAGTATGCGATAGTTTTTCTATTTGAGAACATATTCTACATATATTGTACATATTCTTCCTCAATTGTCTGGCGTGTACTTAATAGAAGGGACGTATATCAGGTTGTTGACTATAAGATTGAGGGGAGTGACCGGTCGTTCGCTATTGATGACCCGATATCTAAATGATTTAGATACACCTTTGGCTTCAGCAAGATAGTTTAAATAGTCCACGTTCAGTTCTTGGTGTTTTCCAGGTGATACATGTCCGTACCACACGGCTCCCAAGGTAGGGTCTATTCCATTAGAATTATACGTCGCGATAGCTTTGTTTACTGTATCTAGCGTATCATCTACGCCACCATTGTAGAAATCGTTCAACCTCTTATATGTTTGGAGAACAACTTCTTGTATCGTTAATCCCCTTGCAGTTTCCCAGTTATCATTTCTACCTATTTGCAGGAGACCATATTCTTCTGATATAACTTGTCCAATAGCAAACTGGCCCGAACTTAAAACATATTCCGCAATACGGCTTACTCCGCCAAAATTTTGATTAGGTTTGAAAAAGCCTCCTATTATTGGCGTCTTCCCCGAAACTCGATTAAGAGCTACCCAAACAATGGCTTCTTCCTGTCGTTCACCATGCCCATGTGCTTCCGCAAATGCTGCTATTGCAAGAAGCCTTGCTTCCCAAGCGGTCACTTCTATTGGACGCCTTTCATTTGGTATATAAGGAAGAGGAGCGTTGCAGTTATCAGTAGCGCCGCATTCGCGATGCCCCGACGGGTCGGAAAAATTAATCGGCGAATTTAAGACGTAGGCGTACCGATTTAGGGATTGGGGATTTGCCGGATCAGGCACAATCGTATCGGCGCTTAGGAATCTCCCCACGCCGGGCGCGTAAAATCTTGCGTTGTAATAGTACAGGCCCAGCTCCATGTTTTCCCGCTGGCCGGTGTAGGCGCGGTCAGTGATGATGTTTGGCCCGCCCTGCCGGTAACCGCCAAAGGGGGTGTAGCGCATCTGCTCCAGCGCCCCGTTTTGCCGCTGGATGGCGTTGATGCTGCCCAAATGGTCGGCGTAGAGGTAGTGACGGCCGTTGTTTGCCGCCTCTGGGTCGCCGGTTACGCGCACGGCCGTTCATTTTTAACGTGCATCCAGCCAAATTCTACCATAACATGCCAAAAACGGGGGCGGAGGCCGTTACAAATTCAGTTGTCATAAAGTCGGTGTGTGGGTGGGGTTACGGCCGTTCACCAACTTGTCCTGAGCTTGTCGAAGGATTCGCTATTCGAGGCGGGATACGGCCGTAAATGAATGGCACATCATGGGTGTAAACAAGGGATATGTTTACGGCCATATTTTGACAACCTGCAACAGCTTATTCGCAACAGAAACCTGGCCGCACAACAAGAGCTATGATTCGGCAGAGGTACATAGATTTAGTTCCTCTAATGATTTTTGAGCTATTCTTCGAAGTTCGTCCTCCGATATTTCAAAGGCAGATTCATCTCCTGATAAGCATTCATGCCAAAAAGAGTCAACTGCACCAAATAACTTGTCCAAAATACGATAATAACATTTTTTCATACCACCAGGTTCAGTTTTAAAAGAAATTAAAAACCTGTTTTGGAATTCATCAACGGAAATTTTACCAGCAATAAAATTTGTTATCAGAATTTTGTATTGTTCAATACTCATCACCCACCTCCCGCTCCGGTGCAGTCTTCTGGGGCCAGTTTTCCAGCCCGTACACACCTACTTCGGCCAACAAAACATCTTGCCCTACCATCCGATCCCGCTCAATCATACATTTGTCTCCTCCAGCGAATCCAGCATCCAAGACCTAATGGCACGCGGTCTGGAAGACCGCACCGCAGTCGGGCGCCCTTTTTCAGGAAAAGGTCTGTTGCGCCCCTCACTTCATCATGGGAATTTTCACGCCACGTTCTTTCGCCACCTCAATCGCCCGCTCGTAACCGGCGTCCACGTGGCGGGCCACACCCATCCCCGGATCAACCGTCAAAACGCGCTCCAGACGGGCGGCCGCTTCCGGCGTGCCATCGGCCACCGTCACCTGTCCGGCGTGCAAACTGTAACCAATGCCCACGCCGCCGCCGTGATGGTAACTCACCCAGGTCGCCCCGCTGACGGCATTGATCAGGGCATTGAGGATCGGCCAGTCGGCAATGGCGTCGGAACCGTCTTTCATCCCTTCTGTTTCCCGGTTGGGGCTGGCTACGGAGCCGGCGTCCAGATGATCGCGGCCAATGACGATGGGCGCTTTCAATTCGCCGCTGGCCACCATCTCGTTAAATTTGAGGCCGGCTTTGGCCCGTTCCCCGTACCCCAGCCAACAGATGCGGGCCGGTAATCCCTGAAAATGTACCTGCTCCTGCGCCATCTTAATCCAACGGTGCAGCGCTTCGTCTTCAGGAAACAGTTCCAGGATGGCCCGGTCGGTGGCATAAATGTCTTCGGGATCGCCGCTGAGGGCTACCCAGCGGAAGGGGCCTTTGCCTTCGCAGAATAACGGCCGTATATAAGCCGGTACAAATCCCGGATAACTAAATGCCTCGGTTACACCCTCGTCATACGCCCGCTGCCGCAAATTGTTGCCGTAATCAAAGACAATGGCGCCCTGTTTCTGGAAATCCACCATCGCCTGGCACTGCACAGCCATAGATTGGGCCGAGAGGCGGGCAAATTCTTCCGGGTCTTCATCGCGCAGGATACGGCCGTCCTCAAAACTCAGCGTATGGGGGAAATACGCCAGAAAATCATGCGCCGAAGTCTGATCCGTCACAATATCCGGGATCATGCCTCGTTCCAGCAGCGCCGGGAAGACTGTGGCCGCGTTATCAATCAGGCCAATGGAACGTGGTTGGCCGGAATTGACATAATATTCAATCTTCTGGATGGCGTCTTCCATATCTTCGGCAATTTCGTCAATATATTTATGCTCCAGGCGGCGATTGGCCCGCCATTCATCCACCTCCACAATCAGGCCAACGCCTTCATTCATGGTCACGGCCAGAGGCTGTGCCCCGCCCATCTCACCCAACCCGGCCGTCAACACCCATTTGCCTTTGAGGGAAGGCCAGCCGGCTTGTTTGGCTGCCGCGGCAAACGTCTCATACGTGCCCTGCAAGATGCCCTGTGTGCCGATGTATATCCAACTTCCGGCGGTCATCTGGCCGTACATGATCAACCCTTCTGCTTCCCACTGGTCAAAATTTTTCTGGGTAGCCCAGTAAGGCACAATGTTGGAGTTGGCAATGAGAACGCGGGGCGCATCTCTATGGGTACGGAAAACGGCCACCGGTTTGCCGCTCTGTACCAGCAAAGTCTCGTCATCTTCCAGTTCCCGTAAGGAGGCCAAAATGGCATCAAAGGCTGCCCAACTGCGGGCAGCTTTCCCCCGGCCGCCGTAGACGATGAGGTGGTCCGGGTCACCGGCCACTTCGGGATCAAGGTTATTTTGAATCATGCGGTAGGCAGCTTCTTGCAGCCAGCCTTTACAATGTAACTGAGTACCTGTTGGTGCGTGAATTTCTCTTTTCATGGTTCGCTCCATTTTTTGAATAATTGATGGGTGGCTCATTCATTTGCAAATTGCTTGTTTATTATATGCCATCCGTGTGTCTTATTGTAAGAGATGTGGGCGATTATAAGGGGGATGAGGGCTGTGTCAACGGCCGTTCTACTATTCTAAAACCATATAGAATTCCTCTTTAACAATTGCATCAACCGCGCAAATTATGCGGGCTGCCCAAGATAGTCAGGAAAGCCAGCTTGACGATAGTACAAAGCAGCTGACATGATCCGATACCCTCGCACACTGACCCGA
>JAJRTP010000196.1 GCA_024278255.1 Chloroflexota bacterium
CCAACGTGATGCTGAGCGACGCCGTTTTTCTCCTGCACGAACAGTTGGACGAACCCCGCAACTACGTCGCCGTCCTGGAAGCGATTGCGGCCGGCTATCACCGCCTGACAGAAATCGCCGCCATGGCCGGCATTAACCGCTCCAACATCAGCAAATATCTGGCCGTTCTCCGGGAGCTGGGCTACGTGGAGCGGTTAGTCCCGGCCACCATACGCCGGCCTGACAGAAGCCGGCAAGGGCGTTACGTAATTACCGACCCCTATTTACGTTTTTACTACCGCTTCCTGGCGCCGCACCGGACAGCCATTGAGCAAGGCCGCATCCAGCAAACGGTCAGTCTGCTTTACGACCACCTGCTGGATTTCATTGGAACGCATACGTTTGAGGAATTATGCCGCGATTGGGTCAACGTTACGGCCGAAATGGGCGAATTCCCCTTTTTGCCGGAACGCACCGGCAGTTTTTGGTCCAGGCAAGCGCAAGTGGACGTGTTGGCTGTCAACTGGCGCACAAAAGATATTTTGCTGGGCGAATGTAAATGGGGGCAAAAGGAGGCAGGCCGCTCCGTCATACAGACTTTACTGGACAAAACAGAAAAGGTCTTGCCGGCGTCGTTTACCTGGCGCGTCCACTACGCCTTTTTCGCGCGGCGCGGTTTTACGCCGGCGGCGCAAGCGTTGGCCAGACAACATAACGCCCGGTTGGTTACTCTGACCCAAATGGAAGCGGATATGCAGCGGTGGCTGCGCGTGCAAGCGTCTTCAAAGTGACATGACACGAATATATTATCCAATCGTATTTTTGGGGGATAGTCTTCGTTTGGGCCAAAAGCCGTAGGACGATTTTGTAAATCGTCCGGGCGATTTGCAAAATTACCCTACAGTGGGCGAAACGAAGACCACACCCTATTTTTGTTTGTCCATAGGTTACAGTACTATCCTGTAATGATGCCGTTATCAATGAGGAACAGACCTGCGTGGCGAAGATCAATGGGCCAACATCTCAGATAGCAACTCCTGCAGCGCCGTCTTGCCGGCATGCGCCGGCAGCAATTCCCCATGCGTCGCAGTGGGCAATTGAGCCAATACTGTTTCTGATTTTTTCCGAGTCTCCCATTTGCTTGCCGGATGTTGCTGCACCAGAGACAATATCTTTAAGATTATATCATCTGGCTGTGGCTTGGGCGTCTGCAACACTATGTCTACCATAATATCCAACATGAGGGGGATCGCGTTTTCTTCTGCGGCGATTGCCAGCGCTTCGCGCAAGTAGACCAACCCCGCTTCCGGCAATTCGATTAAAGATAACAAATTTCCCAAATTTTGTCGGGAAACGGCCGTGATCCCTTTCGATTGGTTATCCTGGCCCCATTGCAAAGCATTTTGGAAAAATTCCCGGGCGGCCTCATAGTCGCCAATAGCCTGGGCCACCAACCCGGGGTATGTGTCCCATGTGTGCGAGATTTCCGGGTCGCATTGACATAACTCACATTAGACAGCGTCTAAAAAAACGGTCGTTTTGATGGACACTGCTCACCATTGCCCTGGAGGATACTTTCATCCCCAAAATTCGTCCAAAAAACTGGTCGAATTATTCAAAGTATAGTTTAATTGTACTCACACCGTTTTGATGGACGCTTGCGATGAAAATAGGCTATGCACGAGTCAGTACCCAAGACCAGGATTTGTCATTACAGTTGGATGCTCTGGAAAAGGTAGATTGTGTTCAAATCTACCAGGAAAAAATCACCAGTTCAGTCAAAGAACGGCCACAACTGCAACGTATGATGGCCCAGTTACGGGAGGGGGATACGGTTGTGATTTGGAAACTCGACCGACTGGCACGGTCGTTGAAAGACCTGGTCAGTCTGGTCAATGAGATTCAGGAGAGAGGGGCCGGACTGTACAGTTTGAATGATCACATTGACACTACCACCCCGCACGGCAAGTTCACCTTCCATCTGTTTGCCGCCCTGGCTGAATTTGAACGGGACATCATCCGGGAACGAACCAAGGCTGGCTTGGCGGCGGCGCGGGCTCGCGGCCGAAAGGGCGGTCGGCCAAAAGGTTTGTCCCAAAAAGCACAACATACGGCCATTATTGCTGAGCAGCTTTATCGGGAAGAGGCGCTAACTGTCAAAGAAATCTGTGAACAACTCTCCATTTCAAAAGGTACATTTTACAATTACCTGCACCATCGAGGCGTGGAAACTGGTACTCTACGCAACGGATAACAATTACTTCTATCATCATGCCTGCAAACTTCCCGACAGCCGACCAGAAAAGACACTACGGCCGGTTTGCCGAGGAACCCAGTCCAGAACAGCTCGGAGCCTACTTCCATCTGGCCGGTACCGACCGCCACCTGATCTATAGTTGCAATCATGACCATACCCAACTGGGGATGGCGGTGCAAATTGGTTCAACTCGCTTCCTGGGTCTGTTTTTGCCCAAGTCGCAATGGGCGACAGTGCCAGGCAATTCAGTGCAATACGTGGCTGCCCAACTGGGTTTGGATCCAATTCAGTGGTCAGAATACCTCAGCCACAAGCAAACGGTCTATGATCACCAGGCTCTCATTCGCCAGCATTATGGTTATCGAGATTGCACTGATCCGGCCGTGCAGTTTTCGACCGTTCGTTGGTTGTATACGCGCGCCTGGCTGCATGACGAACCACCCAGCCGGCTATTCGATCTCCTTGTCCATCGTTTGAAAGAGCGGAAGGTCTTGTTGCCGGGCATATCCACCCTGGAACGGCTTATCAACCACATCCGTGAGCAGGCATCTAAACGCATCTGGATACGCATCAATCACCAACTGACGGAGACTCAACGGCAGCAGTTACAAACCCTGGTGACAACAGAGAACCGGGAGCAATCTGCGTTGGACCGGCTTCGAGATGGTCCGACAACAATTAGTCCAGATGCGCTAAAGAGTGCTTTGGCGCGTATCAAAGCATTGCGACAAATAGGCGTCAGCGATCTTGATATAAGTTGGCTCGCCGCCCCAGACCGGTTCAAGAAGCTGGCTTGCCGGGCAGCGTTGAGCAAAGCGTATCACGTGGACCGGTTGGATGCTCCACGAAAGTGGGCTACATTGGCAGCCTTCGTCCATGTTTATGAGAGCCGGGCCATTGATGAGGCCCTTGATTTATTCGATAAGCTGGTGCAAACACGCCTGACCCGTGCCGGCCAACAGGGAGAAAGGAAACGTATTCGCACCCTGCGTGATTTAGATATAGCCGCACGGCAGTTGGCAAAGGCAGGGAAACTTCTGCTTTCGCTCAACCCTCATGAGCCGGTCTACCTGGATGAGGTTCTTTTCAGCACCATTCCCCAGGAACAGTTCGCGACGGCCGTTACCCAGGTGGATACCCTTACTCGCCTGCCGGATGATAACTATTACGAAATCCTGCTCAATCACTACAATCAGTTTCGCCGTTTCTTGCCATCATTCTGGTACACTCTTGAATTCGATGGGCTGGAAAGCGAGGGCGATCTCTTGGCAGCGATGTCTTTTCTCAAAGGGTTGGAACCGCTGAATCTGCCGTCGCTGAAGAAAGCTGACAAGCAGCAGATTGTGGATGAAGCGCCCCAGGAAATAATCACGGCCGTTTGGAAACCATACGTTATCGGTGAAGAGGGACACATTCACCTCCACTACTACACTTTTTGTGTTCTTCTGCAATTAAGAGATGCTTTACGCTGCCGTTCGATTTTCGCCGCTGGCAGCGAACGATGGGGCGATCTCCGCGACAAACTCTTGTCTGAAACCGCCTGGCGCAAGGTAAAAACGCAAGTCTGCCGCTCTTTAGGCCATCCAACCACACCAGAAACGGTTCTGGAAACGTTGGAGAAACAGTTGGATGCTGCTTATCGGCAAGTGGCCGACAATCTACCGGAGAATACAAAAGTCAGGCTGGAAACCGGACACCTGTTCACATGAAAGTTGACACATTTGGCACATTAGACTTTGCCAGGTTCACGGGGAAAGAGTCA
>JAJRTP010000197.1 GCA_024278255.1 Chloroflexota bacterium
GCCGGAAATCTGCCGTGAACTGCCCAGCATTCCCGATCCCGTCCTCATTTACCGCCCGGAACCAGATCGCCCCCAACCCCGCCTGGACACCAATTCCGGCAGCGGTCTGGCCTGGACGCTGGGCAAAGTGCGCCCCTGCCCCGTCAACGACATCCGCTTCCTGGCTTTGGCACACAACACTCTCCGTGGCGCAGCCAGCGGATCAGTGTTGAATGCGGAACTGCTGCTGAAGCAGGGACTGCTTCTTTGACAAGGTGACAAAGTGACGAGGTGACAGGGTGAATTCACCTTGTCACCCCTTCACCTTGTCACCTTGTCAGCCCTATCAAGGCAAAATCTGCACTGGTTCCTTCAGCCAGCTAGGGACTAACTGTACCCAGGTATTGCCGATTTTCAGGGGGAAGGGGTTGCCATCCATGTCGGTGAAGGTGAGCATGTCGCCGGGGGCTTCCCGGTGCCAGTTCACATCAAATACTTGCCCATCCCGCATGACGACGCCCTGGCCTGTGCCCCATAGCTGAATCTGGACGGAAAGGGCAACGCATTCACCGTCGGCAATTTGCTCACAGATGGTGGGGTCTTCGACGTGGAAGGGGGAGATGATGACCACGTTGGCAGCGCTGACTTGCTCGCCGTCGTTTTCGTCTATGATGATGTCCCTATCTGCTTCGCGCAGGTAACGGCCGTTATCCTCATCCCACACCCAACGCACAAAAGTAGATTTGTAATCAATGGTGGCTTCGGTGGCAGGACGGCCGTTTTCCGGCGTCTCCGTGCTAAAGGCCACCTGCGTATTAAATTGGGGAGGCGTGTTAATTCCCCGCGCATCCAGCCCTTCCCACAACTTTTCCGGGATGGCGTATAAAGTGTGTTCGTAGGGTTTACTCGTATCCCCCGTGCGGTAGTAACCCGGTTCATTCGTGCGCACCAGTTGATCGGCAATGGGCGATTGGGCCATACGCCGCCCCACGCCGACGCTAGTGCCGGAGTAGACGAGCGCGGCGTCATACATCTGGGGCAGTTCAATATCAACCAGCCGAGCACTGCGGATGGGGCCGACCTTTTCCGGCGTCTCCCCGTATACCACGATAGTAAAGCGGGTGACAGCCCCTTCGGCCGTATGTTCAAATACCCAGTCGGCGCTGTTCAGGCCGGATTGGGGCCGGACGTAGGAGGCGGGAGCGTTGGAGATTTTGATGGTTAACGGCCGTCGCTCCAGCACAGAAGGATCATCCAAAATCTCTCCGGTGAGCGGATTACGGTTCTCGCCAAAATCTTCCGGCGTGAGCAGGGTGACGACATTCGGATCGGCTGATGTTTCGGTAGGTTGCAGCAAGGGCGTGGGCGTGGGTGGCGGCGGGGCGATGGTGGGTGGCGGTGGAAGTGTGGGTTGGAGAGTGGGTACGGCAGCAGCCGTGACCGCATCCGTAGGCTGGGCCACCTGTGCCGCGTCCCCACCACTGTTAGTCGGTGGGGGAATCGGCGTAGGCGTGGCTTCTTCTCCGCCACAAGCAGCCAGTACAATTAACAAAATGAGGGGTATGAGCAGTCGTGTTTTCATTGTTCACCTTATAAGTTAGTCAACAGTGCCAGGCACGGGGCAAATGATCTTGTCCAGTAAATACGCCATGCCCCGTGCCTGGCACTACTCAGTCTAAAACGTGGTATTTTTGCTTTCCCCTTCCTGTTTGTCAAGCGCTGTGTAAGAGATTGTTAAGGAACTTAAGATTTAGGCAATTGATCTGTAATTTTTCAACAACGCTCTCGCAATGATTCCCTTTTATCGTCTAAACCAGTTATCCCTATTTTATTTGTGTGCAACAGCATCCTGTTGTTGCCCCAATGGAGGTTTGTGAAAATGAAGTTGAAAAAAGTTGCAGTGTTAATGTTTGTTGGACTGGGCATGTTGGGCCTATTGTGGGCCACGACCAGCGCCACCCTGGCCTCGTATAAAAACGACCCGGTGCGCACCTGGTTCGTGGGACTTTCATTTGACGGGTTAGAAGCGTCGGCTGCAGATGAGGTTTATGAAGGTTGGATTATTGTGGACGGTCAGCCGGTCAGTACCGGTACGTTTACCGTTGCTGACGATGGAGCGCTTAGTCAATATAATTTTGCCTTTGAAGCCCGCCGTTCCCAGATTGGCGCCTTTGTCCTGACGATTGAACCCGTCCCGGATAATGACCCAGCCCCCAGTGACGTGCATGTGCTGGCCGGTGATTTCGCACGTCGTTATGCTGAACTTACCACAGATCATCCCGCCGTTTCTGAAGAGTATCAGGGTAAAGATATTTCGGGCACGGCCGTCATCTACAAAGCCATCCGTTACGAAGTGACCATCGAGAATCTGACGCCGGGACAACCCTTCTCACCCCCCGTCGTGGCTACCCATCGCCGCAGCGCCAACCTGTTCCGTATGGGGCGTCTGGCTTCCCCGGAAATTGAAGCGATTGCCGAAGATGGCGATGCCAGTGGCGCGGCTGCCCTGCTGCGTGGTTGGGCGCAGACGGCCGACGTGGTCAGCCTGGGCGTGCCCCTGACGCCCAATGGTTCTACGGCCGGTGGATTCAGCGACACCATCACCTTTGAGATTCTGGCCCGCCCTGGCGACCGGCTTTCTCTGGCGACGATGCTCATCTGCACCAATGACGGTTTTGCCGGACTGGATCGGGCCAAACTGCCCCGGCACGGTTCCCGCAGCTTCTACGCCAAAGGGTATGACGCCGGTACGGAGATGAACACGGAATTGAGCCAGGACATCGTAGACCCCTGCTCCGGCATTGGCCCCGCGCCGCTGAATGGCGACCCCAACGGCAATGAAGACGCGCTGGTGGATTCTGACCCGCACATGCCCATCCGCCGCCACGCCGGCATCCAGGGCAATGGCGACCTGACCGAGGCGCATGATTGGGACGGTCCGGCTGCTAAAGTGACAGTAACACGTCTGGGGAATTAGTTTTTAGCGATGAGAGATTGGAGATTGGAAGCAGCTAAAACCTTCAATCTCTCATCTTAAACAAATTGACACACTTCCGCCACGGGTTATAATTAACAAGCAATTGGAAATTGCCCATTTCTAAATTGCCGTTGGCCCAGGTGGCGGAATTGGCATACGCAGCAGGTTGAGGGCCTGTGCCCTTACGGGCGTGGAGGTTCGAGTCCTCTCCTGGGCATGGGAACGTCAGGCTTAATGGTCTGGCGTTTTTGTTTGTACCCGTGATTTTGCTGAAAAAAGATTGATTTCACCGCAGAGGCGCAGAGAACGCAGAGATTTTTCTCTGGGAGACTCTAAATTCTTTGCGCCCTCCGCGCCTCTGCGGTTAGTTTTTTCAGTAGACTCGCCTGTAGATTACGCAGATTCTCTGCCGGTAAAACGGCCGTCTTCCCCCAAAGTCCGCGTCAATCCTTCAGCCAGAGAAACAGAAGGCCGGTAATCCAGCAATTCCCGCGCTGCGCCGATGTCGGCCACCAGGCGGGGCACGCCGCCTCCCTTTTCCCGGTTGTAGAGGACGTTGACCGATTGGCCGGTAACGCGCTTCATCTGCCCGACGAGATCGTCAATACTGGTTTCCTGTCCGCTGCCGATGTTGATGACTTGGCGGTTAACGTTGACGGCCGTAGCCGCTGCCAACAATGCCTCTACCACGTCCGTCACATACACAAAATCCCGCGTTTGCCGCCCATCCCCAAAGATGACCACCGACCCGCCGGTGAGAATTTGCTGCAAAAAGCGGGGCACGACCGGGGCGTGAGACACAGGCAGGCTTTGGCCCGGCCCGTAAGCGTTAAAAATACGCAAGGCCACTGTCTCAATGTCCCACAAATCGCCGATGGTGTGGATGTACTGCTCGGCGGCCCATTTGCTGACGGCGTAAGGGGAGTCGGGCTGGGGCTGGCAGTTTTCCTGGACGGGTTGGTGGGGTTGACGGCCGTAAACCGCCCCCGACGAAGTAAACACCACCCGCCGCACCCCCGTGTCCCGCATCGCTTCCATCAGGCTGACCGTGCCACCCACGTTCACCCGGTTGTAGTCGCGGGGATGGAGCAGCGATTGGGCCACGGAGACCCGCGCTGCCAGGTGGTACACGCAGTCCACGTCCGCCAGCAGCGACCAGAGCAGGGGAATGTCGTCCACGTCCCCGGCGGTAAACTGGATACGGCCGTCCAGAATTTCCTGACGGCCGTTGCTCAAATCGTCCAGCACATGCACCAGATGTCCTTCTGCAGCTAACCGGTTAGCCAGGGCGGCTCCCAAAAATCCGGCTCCACCCGTCACTAAAAATCTCATTGCATTCTCCGTGTACTCCGTAGAAGTTCAACTTCTCAGAGAAGTTGAACTTCTTAAGGTCTCAAGTATAACATCACTCTTAACAACCAGTTAGGGTTACGGCCGTCTCCCTGTACCCCCGTCCTGTTCTGCATTATCATACCCTTATGATTTGGCATCGCATCAAAACAATCATCGCGCTATTGCTGCTGGGGGTCATGGGGCTGCTCCTTTTTACTTATGAATGGCCCGCTTTTGGCAGTGAAAAATATCAGCTTCAGGCGGCTATTGGCTCCAACCAGTTTGACTTTGCCATCTGGGAAGTGGAAGCGTTTGCCGCCAAAGCGGAAGCAATTCTGGCTAACGGGCAAAGTTACCTGCCGGAAGAAACACGCCGGGAGATTGTTCTCCACTCTATGGAACTGGTGCGGGAAATCCAGCGGCTGGAAAGCGAGATTAACCGCGCCTATGTTGATCCCGACGTGACTGATCCAGACAGCGCCACGGCCGAATTGCAGGCGGAATTGACCCAAAAGCGGCAAAGCCTCAAGCGCATCCAGCCCGTCTCGGAAGCGATTTTGCAGGATCAGGTGGCGACGGTACTGGCGGATGAAGGGTTTACCCTTTTGGGCGAGACTTGGCCGCCGGTGATGGTGCATATGACCCCTGTGCCTTCCCTGCTGGTCACGTCGCCCCGCGACCGGATTGAGCGCACCCATGCGTTGACGCTGGTTCCCGGCTTGTCGGCGCGGGAGAAGGATGAGATGGAAACGGCCGTGTTGGACAATCTGGATTTATCTGCCCTCGTTGTGCCGCTAGGGGGATTGGCTACCTATCCGGCGATGGTGCAGTAAACCAGCAGCCTCAACTGGCTGGCTGAAGTCACCGCTCACGAATGGTCGCATCATTGGATAAGTTTCCATCCTCTCGGGCTCAATTACAACGATCCGCAGGTGCGTGTTATCAACGAAACCACCGCTTCCATTATTGACAAGGAAATTGCCGAGCAGGTCATTCAACGTTACTATCCGGAACTGGTTCCGCCCCCGCCTCCGGAAAATTTACCGGAAACGTCAGAACCGGACAGCGACGAGCCGCCTCCCTTTGACTTTACCGCCGAGATGTACGAAACGCGCCTGAAAGCGGACGACCTTTTGGCGGCGGGCAAAATTGAAGAGGCGGAAGAATACATGGAAGCCCGCCGCCGCTTCTTTGTGGAGCATGGGTACGGCATCCGCAAATTGAATCAGGCGTATTTTGCCTTTTACCAGGCTTACGCGGCCGCTCCCGGCGGTGGCGCAGCCGGAGAAGACCCCATCGGCCCCATGATTCGGGAAATCCGGGCCAACAGCCCTACGCTGTATGATTTTATGAAGAATATGGGGGGTGTCGCCAGTTTTGCAGATTTAGAGGCGCTGCGGGATCGTCTGGTTGCTGAGGCTGGCAGCGGCTGAAACGAGGTTAAGCCTCTTCATCCAATTCGGCAATGATGGCGCGAAGCTGCTCGGCGATGCGATTGGCTTCTATGCGGTATTCGTCCTGGTCTGGCAGTTGCAGGTAAATTTCCAGGCTATTGAGGGCTTCCTGGTAACGGCCGTTTACCTGCAAAACCAGCGCCTTATTAACCAACGCTGCTCCGTTTTCCGGCTCCTCAGCCAACAGCGCGTCAAACTCCGCCAGTGCTTCGTCATACCGCTGCAGCTCCCGCCCCAACAAAACAGCCCGCTGCAAGCGGGCATAGGTAAACTTGGGGTTCAATTCATACGCGCGGCCAAAGTAATGGACCGCCCGCTCAAACTCCCCCGATAATACATTCTGATTGCCAAAATAGCGGTGCAGCCCGCCCCAGGTGTAGAGCAGATAGGAGTAGATGACGCGCCAGTTCATAGTGTTCA
>JAJRTP010000198.1 GCA_024278255.1 Chloroflexota bacterium
ACTGAAAACTGATCACTGAAAACTGATCACTCCTCCGTTTCTTCTGGCAATAACAACACTTCCCCTTCAACGACGGCGCCGTGGGATGTGCCGTCTTCGTAGACGGCCGTACCCTCCACAACATTGGGGGAAATGTAGGGTTTAAGCTGGCGACCGGCCTGGCGAATGCGAAAACCGACGAAAACGAGTGTGCCGCCGGTGAGCAGGAAGAAGATGCCCGTGACCCAGACGAAGAGAACGGCCGTAGCTCCCGTCAAGGCAATCAAGGCAATGCCAAAAATGATTTCCAGCAGGCCGACGAGCAGGGCGTGCCAGGTACGACGGCCGCTAATGACGCGGACGAGGGTAAACGCGCCGGCCAGAAGCAGACCGAAGGCAATCAGGTAGATAATAATGGTGAATAATGCCTGGGTGATGTTGAAGGAGAGGGCGAAGACAGCCACACCCACGCCCATTTCTACCAGCCCAAAAGCTACGCGCCAGCCCCAATGATACCGCCGCTCGATGACGGCCGTGATAATCTTGAAAATCCCATCCAGCAAAATAAAGATGCCCAACAGCCGGATGGGAATGGTCGCGGCCGCCTGCGGGTTGATCAGGGCAAAAACGCCCAGGGCGAAGGTGATGATGCCTAAAATAACAAATGTCCACCACGTCCGCGTCCAGATATATTTCAGTTTTTCCATCTCTTGTTCATTGACACTCATTCTTATTCCTCCCACTCTTCGTCAAAATCGTCATCTTCAAAGAAAAAACTTTCCGGGCTGAGGGGCATGAGATAGGTGTAGTTGCCTGGCCCTACTTTTCTGTCCAGGATACGCATGATGCGTTCCGGGTTGTCGTAGGGGCCGGCGACAAAGAACGGTTTGCCTTCCGGCCCGCCCAGCGGTACATCCAGATCGCACCGTTCCGGGTGTGTTACGCCCATGACGGGCAAGGCAAAGCGGATGTCTTTGTGCGGCCGGAACCCCAGTTTTTTGGCGTAGCCTATCGCCTCCTGTACGATTTTGGCGGCACAGTCCAGTTCAATTTCCATCATTTCTTGCCGTGAGGTCAGATCGGCGCGCAGGCCGCGCCGGTACTCGCGTTCGCTGGGGAAAATGTAGCCATACGCATCTTTAACCCCCAGGCAGGCCAGATCGATCAGGAAAGTGGCGACAGCTACGGCCCCGGTTGGGGAGCGGCGGGCAATTATCAGTTGGGTGATTTGCATGGTGTCTTCCCATTCGGCGTTGATGATGACTTCCAGGAGCGGCCAACTGCTGCTGCTCCGTAAAAGGGACATGTTTGGCCTGCCGGTAACATTGCTTTGTTTTTTTGTTGCCGCTTTCCGTTTACTTCTCTTACGCAGGTGTTTTTTACGTTTTGCCATCGTTAATCTCCAATCTCTAACCCCTAACCAACTCTACGGCCGCATTACTCAACACCACATCCCCCCGTTCTTTCACCTTTGTCTGAAAGATAATACGATTGGCTGATTCCTGCCACATTTCGGTGACGATGGTTTCGCCGGGGAAGACGTGTTTGCTGAAGCGGACTTTGACGCTTTTGAAACGGGCCGGGTCGTTGTCGCCGAAGTGACGCAGGACGGCGCGGGCGGCAAAGCCGAAGGTGCAGAGGCCGTGCAGAATGGGCCGGTCAAAACCACCCAAGGCGGCCATTTGCGGATCAGCGTGCAGGGGGTTGGGGTCGCCGGAGGAGAGGCGGTAGAGCAGGGCTTGATTGGGCATCGTTTGTTCGCTGTGGCTGGCGTCCGGCGGCCGTTCCGGGGGCAGATTGATATTACCGGAGGGGCCGCGCTCGCCGCCAAAGCCACCCAGCCCGCGGATGAAGATGCTGGACTGGTTGAAGGCGACTTCTGCGCCGTTTTCATCTACGCTGGACACGTCCACCAGGATGAGCGCGCCGGAGCTTTTGTCGTAAATCTGGCTGATGTGGGCGTGGTTGGTGATGGTGGCCTGGAGGGGTAACGGCCGTTTCAGTTCCAGATATTGTTCGCCGTGCAGCAGCAGCATCGGATTAAACACCAGTCCTGGCACTTCTGTAATCTGCCAGAAGACGGCGAAAGGAAAAGTGACGGCAAACGTAGGAAAGGCATAAAACCCAGCTCCATTCAACTCGTAGACAAACTTCAACTCCTCCGGGTCTGTGGGGTTCATCCCCGCGCCTATGGACAGGGCGTACAGGCTGACATCCCGCTGATTGTACACAAAGTCGGCCGGTTTAAGCTGGTAGCCCAGCACCTGGGATACGTCAATAGGCATCGTTTCCTCCTTGTTGTCTCACGGATGAATAGATCGCAGATGTTTTTCGTGATCCATTCATCCATGAGATGAGTTCCACGTATCATGTTTTCAATTTCGGGTTATTCGCGTGGCGGGTCTTGTCCCGCTTTGTCTTCTTGTCCATGTTTTTCGTGAAGGCATCGGTCAGGTTTACGCCGGTCTGGTTGGCCAGGCAGATGAGAACGAAGAGGATGTCGGCCATCTCGTCGGCCAAATCATACTGCTCGTCTGACTTTTTGAAGCTCTGGTCGCCGTAGGTGCGGGCCATGATGCGGGCCAGTTCGCCGACTTCTTCCATGAGTACGGCCGTGTTCGTCAACTCCGAAAAATAGCG
>JAJRTP010000199.1 GCA_024278255.1 Chloroflexota bacterium
ATCACGCATCACGGAGATCAAACAGTCAACGGGAAACAGTGATCGGAGAACTGGGAATGGAACGGAGAAGCCGCGTAAGCTGACGTGGAAAGAGAAACATGAGTTAACGGCCGTTGAAACCCGCCTATCTGAATTAGAAGAATTGATACCCAAACTGGAATCCGCCATCAATCAGATCGGCTCTGATTATGTCAAGCTGCAAGAACTCGCCGCCCAACTCGAAACCGCCAAAGAGACTCAAGAAGCAGTCGAATTCCGCTGGCTAGAATTAAACGAAATCGCGGAACAATAAACGAACGCTATTCATCATTCATCATTCATCACTCAGGAGTTTATTATGCCCCTCACCATTGAAGACATCGCCACTTATCCATTGCCGGGAACGGCCGTTCCTGGCAACCTGCAATTCAGCCCCGACGACCGTCTTATCACCTACTTGTTTAGTGGTGAAGGCAGTCTGGCACGGCAGTTGTATGCGCTTGATCCGAAGACGGGCGAAACGCGCCAACTCGTCACCCCACCGGGCGGCGGCGACAGTGAAGAAAACCTGACGCTGGAAGAGAAGCTGCGCCGCGAACGAATGCGCCAGCGGGAGACCGGCATCACCCAATACGCCTGGGGCAAAGACGGCCGTATTCTTATTCCGCTGCTGGGCGGCATTTACGTGCAAAACGGCCCCGGCGCTGAGTTAACCCAAATCGTGGCAAAAGGCGACCACCCCGCCTTGGACGCCCGTTTTTCTCCCGATGGCAAATGGATTGCCTACGTGCAAAACGCCGAAATCTATATCGTGGGCAGCGAGGGCGGCCAGCCGCGCCAGATCAGCAGCGGCGCTCGCGGAACCGGCAAAACCAACGGCCTCGCCGAGTACATCGCCCAGGAGGAGATGGGGCGGCGGCACGGCTACTGGTGGTCGCCCGACAGCAAGCGTATCGCCTTCGCCGAAGTAGACGAGACCCATATTCCCGTCTACCGCATTGTCCACCAGGGGCAGGAGGCGGTGGGCGACGGGGCGCAGGAAGACCACCGCTACCCGTTTGCCGGCAAGGCCAATGCCAAAGTACGCCTCGGTGTCATCTCTCTGGAAAACAGCGCCCCCATCTGGATGGATTTGGGCGACAACGACGACATTTATCTGGCGCGGGTGAAATGGCTGCCAAGCGGCCGTCTCACCGCCCAAATTGAAAACCGCGAACAGTCCCGTCTCGACTTGATTGCTTATGATCCAACCACCGGGCAGGGCAATACGCTGCTTACCGAAACCAGCGCAGTCTGGATCAATTTGCACACTATGTTCCGACCGCTCAAAGACGGCCGTTTCATTTGGGCTTCTGAGCGTACCGGTTTCATGCACCTGTATTTGGTTGATGGGGATGGGGAGTTGGTACGGCCGTTAACCAGCGGCGAGTGGCAAGTGGACTCACTCGACGGCGTTGACGAGAAAAACGAGCGCCTCTACTTCAGCGCCACCCGCGACAGCCCCCTGGAACGCCATCTCTACGTCGTCGGATTTGATGGGGGAACGCCGCGTCGTCGCACCCGTAAAGCAGGAACCCACACCGTCACCCTCGACCACACCTTCACCCGCTTCATCGACCAGCACAACAGCCTGACACAGCCCCCCATCATCACCCTCTGCTCTTTGTCCGATGGCAGTACGCTGCGCCCCATTTTTACCCCCAACGACCCCCGCCTGGAAACACTCGCCTTGCCCACCCCCGAAATCGTCACCCTGGCTTCGCGGGATGGTGTAGAACTATTCGGCACGATTTATCATCCGCCGAATTCCTTCGGCAATGGCCCTTTCCCCACCATTGTTTGCGTGTATGGCGGGCCACATGCGCAGCTTGTAGTCAACAGTTGGCGCGACACGATCAACATGCGCGCCCAATATCTGGCACAGCAAGGCTATCTGGTATTGATGCTCGACAATCGGGGCAGCGCCCGGCGCGGTCTCGAATTTGAAGGCTGGATTCGCCGCCAAATGGGCATTATCGAGGTGCAGGATCAGGTAGATGGCGTGGGCTGGCTCGTCGAGAAAGGCTTGGCTGATCCGGAACGGGTGGGCATCTACGGCTGGAGCTACGGCGGCTACATGGCAGCCATGTGTTTAGCGCAGGAACCCGAAACCTTCAAGGTAGCTGTCGCCGGCGCCCCTGTCACCCATTATGATGGCTACGATACCCACTACACTGAGCGCTATCTGTCCACGCCGCAAGCCAATCCTGATGGCTATGCGCAAGGCAGTGTCATGGCCTATGTAGACAACCTGCAAGGCAAACTGCTGCTGGTTCACGGCCTGATTGATGAAAATGTGCATTTTCGCCACACCGCCCGCCTGATCAACGCCCTCATCCGCGCCCGTAAACCCTACGACCTGCTCCTCTTCCCCAACGAACGCCACAGCCCCCGCAGCCTCGCCGACCGCATTTATATGGAAGAGCGGGTACGAGACTACTTTGTTGAAAATCTTTAGTAACACTGCTTGTACACGCTACAAAAAAATTTAACGCAAAGGTGCAAAGAAGCAAAGAAAAGTAAGCACAACAATCTTTTTCTTTCTGTGTCGCTTTGCGTCTTTGCGTTGAGTATTTCTGGTTTATCCAGGTTGGGGGTACAGTTACAATTTTAAGAAGTTTGACAACGGCCGTTTCTTCTTAGTAAAATAGCCATCTACATGGCTATAACAGAGATGCCCCCATGACGACAAAAACCTATTCTATCGCCGAAGCCCGTGATCAATTTGCATCTTTGGTACGGCGTGTCGAACAACAAA
>JAJRTP010000200.1 GCA_024278255.1 Chloroflexota bacterium
AGCCAGGGGCCGCGGCTGCCCGACCAGTAAATGGCAATCAACTGGATTGCCAGGACAAAAATGTAGGCCGACGAGCGAATCACATCTGCTCCCGACACTTCCTCGTCATACATGATGTTGGAAAAGGAGGCCAGAATGCGGGCCAGAGTGAGGGGTACAACCATAATCAGGTACGCGCCAATGAAGATGGCGTTACCCATATGTCCGGCCACGCGCTCCGTCACATCGCCAGCCCAGGGCAGCGGGTCCAGGTCAAAATGCTGCAACAGGCCGTAAAAAGCCACAGGGATACTGGTGATGATGATGGTCGTCACCACCCGGCGCACCTGAGCCATCGAGCGCATCGTGCCAATGGTGGTCAGGAAGATGATGATGTAAGAGAGCGTGGTGTATGTGCCCTGCATCCGCTGGTAAGAACCGGCCCAACTGACGCCGCGCGTCACGGAAAAGAGGGTGGAGAGCAGATAGATGATCACCAGCAGGGTTACAATGGCTAAAAACGGCATCCGCCACAGGGAATCGGGCCGCCGCCAATCCAGCCGTTTAAGCTGCTGCCAACCTTTCTGGTCTACAAATTTCACCAGCCAGGCCGAGGCCATCAGCACGGCAATCGTGCGCAGCAAGGCTAATTTATCCGGCTCAAACACGCGGTCAGAATGAATATTGAAAAAGAGAGGGGTGACGATAACGGCCGCCAGCCAACCGGCTTCAATCAGGCCATCACACCAACGGGATAATTTTGAGTCCATAGTTGAATTTGCTGAAAAAACCACAGATTTCACAGATTACACAGATTTTGCCAGAGGGAAAGTTGTGTAATTTCATGGTATTCGTGACTTTTTACAGTGAAGTTATGATTTTCACGGTTTGTAAGAGTGGCAAAGTTGCAAGGTTGCAAAGTGCTTTGCCGACGCGCCCAATCGTAAATCGTTAATCGCTAATCGTCAATCAATTGCCGGTATACATTTTCAATGGCGGCGGTCATGTGAGCGATGGTGAATGCCTGCCGGGCGCGGTGCTGGCCGGCCTGACCCATCTGGAAGCGTAAATCGGGATCGGCCAGCAGGTGGTTGAGGGCGCCGGCCAAGCGGTCTGGCTGCCGGGGCGGTACGACAAAACCGGAAACGCCGTCCTGCACCAGGTAAGATGTACCTGTACCCAACTCAGTGGTGACGCAGGGCAGTCCGGCGGCCATGGCTTCCTGCAGAACAATGCCAAAGGCTTCGGCGCGGCTGTTGGCGGGCAGGACAAAAATGTCGCCGCTGGCATAGAAGGCAGGCAGGTCGGCGTCGGGGATGTCACCCAGGAATTGGACACGGCCGTATAAATCCAACGCCTCCACCAAGCGCTCCCACTCCGCCCGCAGCGGCCCATCCCCGCCAATGAGCAGCCGGGCCGGAACCTGGGCCATAGCCCGGATGAGATCGTCCACACCTTTATAGTAACGATGACGGCCAATAAAGAGGATGGTAGGCACGGCTGCGGGGGGAATTAACGGCCGTGCCGCCCCAAACCGCGCCACATCCAGCCCAAATGGAATGACGACGCATTTGTCGCTGTACGGCCGTAACCAGGGCGAGCTTTGAATGTAGGGCGCGCTGCTGACAATAATCCGCCCCGCTCCGCGCAGTACTCGGTGCAAAAAGGGGCCGTAGAAGCGCAGGATGGCTTGCTGGCGCACGATGTCGCTGTGATAAGTGATGGTGTACGGCCGTTTGCGCCCCGCCCACAATTGACTTAATTCACCTATCGGGTAAGGAAAATGGAGATGAGTAACATCCGGCTGCAATCCAGCCAATTGGCGGGACAAATCCAGACTGAGCGGCGTGGAAGCAACAGTGGCCAACCGCCTGGCCCGAATCACCGTCACCCCCGCATCATCTTCCTGTGACGGCCGTCCCCCCGGATTGGTGACCAGAACCGTCACCTGATGCCCCTGCGCTACCTGTGCCTGAGCCAATACCCGGATATGGTTCTCAATGCCGCCAAAAACGGGGGCATAATCTTTATAAACGTGGAGAATGCGCAAGGGCAATTGGCAGACCTGACAGGTTTTGGGAAACCTGTCAGATCCTAATTACTAAAATATCCAACCGCCGCGGAAGCGGATGACGCCCATCAGGATCAAGCCCAACGAAACCAGGACAACAATCAGATTGTTGCGGAAAATTTTGCCGGAATTGTCTGATTTGCGCCAGATGGCGTTGAGATGGGCCACAACAATGGCAATGATCATAGTAGTGGCATGTTCCAGATGCAGCCGGTCAAACTCCCCGCCAGTAATGAGGAGGGTTATGCCCATCAACGCCTGGATGTCCAGCAAGATGGTGTAAGCCAACATGATTTTGCCGTCGGTTGGCGTGTAATCCTGCTTTTTGATCAGGCCAATGGCAAATTTGACAATGGCGACCAGGGCAGCCAACAAGACCAGCCAGCGAAACTCTCCATGAATTGTTGTTAATATCTCCATATTTTCTCCTTATTATCAATGCTTTTCTTTGTTGTCTTTTTCCGGATCGGGAAATTCAATACGGACGCGGGAAACGGCACGGCCGTCTACCTCCAATACCCGCATAGATATCGTATCCTCATTATACTTCACTTCATCGTTCACCTGGGGCGGTCGGCCCAATTTTGTCACCACCAACCCGCCAACTGTTTCCACATCCGGCAGCGGCTCATTACCCCAAAAACCATCCTCAAAATCATCTACCAGATAATCACCGGCCGCCTCAATAACACCGGGTTCCAATTCTTCATACGGGTCTTTTTCCACGTCAAATTCATCCCGTACTTCGCCCACAATCTCCTCCACCAAATCTTCCAGCGTAACAATACCAGCCATCCCGCCAAATTCATCCAGGACAATCGCCATGTGTAAATGTTCCCGCTTGAAGGCCGCCAGCAAATTGGGCACGGGCAAATCTTCCGGCACAGCCGGCACAGAACGGGTAATCAGGCGCAAATCAAATTTCCCCTGCGATTTGACCGTTTGCCGCACAATATCTTTCAGATGCACCACGCCCACAATGTGATCCAGATCATTTTCGTAGACGGGGAAGCGGCTGTGGCGGCTGTGGGTCACAAATTGCAGCAGCTCTTCCCGGTGAATATCCTGAGGGATTGCCTCCACTCTGGTGCGGGACGTCATGACCTGTTCCACTGTCCGGTCGCTGAACTCGAAGATGTTGATGATCATTTCCTGCTCTTCTTCCTTGAGCAGTTTAGCTTCAGCGCTTTCTGTTACCAGCAGTTCCAGTTCTTCAGCAGAGAGAACTCTTTCATGCCCTTCGACGGGAGGAAT
>JAJRTP010000201.1 GCA_024278255.1 Chloroflexota bacterium
GCGAAAAAGAAAAAGCCGGGCGAATGGATTATTCACCCTAAACTGTTTTTTACCCGCCTGCAGGAAATGCGCGCACCGACAAAAGCCGAACTGGATGCGGCTGCGCCGCAGCACACCATTTTTGCCAGCAACACTTCCAGTTTGAGTATTGCCGCGCTGGCCATCTCTACCCAACGGACGGATAAATTTCTGGGCCTGCATTTCTTCAACCCGGCGCACATTATGAAGCTGGTGGAGGTGATTACGGGGGATGATACCAGTGAGGAAACGCTGAATATCTGTCTGGCTTTTGTCAAACGGTTGGGGAAAACGGCCGTCCTCTGCCAGGATACGCCGGCCTTTATAGTGAATCGGGTGGCACGGCCGTTTTATGGGGAGGCGTTTCGTTCTCTGGGCGAAAATATGGCCGATGCGCCCACCATTGACAAATTAATGAAATCCATTGGCTTCCGCATGGGGCCGTTTGAGTTGATTGATCTGATTGGCGCCGACGTTAATCTGGCGGTGACCCAATTGGTTTACGACGCTTATTACCAGGAACCAAAATACCGGCCCCATCCCATCCAGCGGCACATGGTGGAAGGCGGCCGTTTGGGGCGCAAAACAGGCCGTGGTTTTTATGATTATAAAGGGGAAGGGTGACTAGATGGAACAGTGGGGTGTAGTTTGGCTTTGGCTGCAAAATCAGGGTCTAACAATTTTGTTGATCCTCATAGGCACAATAGCGGTCTATTTTCTGTGGAAATACACTGTCAGATTGTTTGCCAGCCGGATTCAGGCGTTAGACGATGAAGAAGGGAGCGATTTAGACAAGCGGACGGCGACTATCTCCCGCGTCCTGAAAAGCAGCGGCGTCATTGTGATTCTGGGCACGTCCCTCCTGATGATTTTGACGGAATTGGGCATCCCTATCGCGCCGATGCTGGCTAGTGTGGGCGTTTTTAGTCTGGCCGCCGGCATGGGAGCCAAGACGCTGGTTCAGGACATCATTAGCGGTCTGTTTGTACTCATCGAGAATCAGTACACTATTGATGACGTGGTGGATATTGGCGGTGTGCGGGGTGTGGTAGAGAAGATGACGCTGCGGGTCACAGTTGTCCGGGATATAGCGGGCACAGTTCACATCATTCCTAATGGGGAAATTCGCCAGGTATCCAATCTGACGCCGGACTGGTCACGGGCGATTGTGGATGTGGGCATTACGTATGACGATGATGTGGATAAGGCGATCCGGGTTTTGCAGGAGATTGGGGCCGTGGCGGCAGAGGATGAGGCGGTCAAGGTCAAATTGCTGGAAACGGCCGTTGTCACCGGCGTGGAAGGATTAGACGATTGGTCCATCCGCCTGCGCATCATGGTAAAAACAAAACCCGGCGAACAGTGGAACGTACAGCGTTGGCTGCGTCGCCAAATCCGGCTGGTCTTTGCCCAGGAAGGTGTGGAACTGGCCTTCCCCCGCCAGGATGTGAAACTGGTTCAGTAGTCAGTGTTCAGTAATTAGTGTGCAGTATTCAGTGTTCAGTAGCGTTTCACTGGATACTGAATACTGCACACTGAATACTATTCCTGCGTTGCTGTGTAAACCGAATCCCCTTTGGTCACAAAAATACGCAGGGGTGTTTCGGCTACGTCGAAGCTGCTGATGTTGCTGAACAGTTCCTCGCCGTTGGGGCCGGTCGCCCGGTATTGGGCTAAAACCTGCCCGGTAGGACGACTGACCTGGACGATACGGCCGTTCCCCGCATCCGCAATAAAAATAGAGGCGTTCAAACCCCGGCCAATAATTTTGGCGGCTGTGGGATTGAGCAAAGGCACATTCAGGCCGCTTTTCAGCAAATCCTCTTCCGTCCATTGGATGCGGCCGGAGCGGGTGTCGTAATAACGGATACGGCCGTCTTCATACAAAAGCATCAGGCTGCCATCCCCGCTGAAAATGTCAAAATCAATGACCTTGTCCAGTTCCGGGTTGTCACCCTCGTCGAAAACAATCACCCGGTCATCCGCTTTGGCAATAAAATCATCCCCGTCGGGGAAATATTTCCAGATGACTTGGGCCGCCGGGTCTAAAATGTAGAGCCGCTCGTCAAACGTGGCGATGTCGGTGGGGACGCGCCATTCGCTGGACAAATCCAGGGGCACGGCAAATGTATTGTCATAGCCAGGTTGGAAGGTGAGCAGCGCGCCATTGCCATCCAGCATAGCCAGCCCCTCACGGCTGACAGAATTGCCTTCCGGCCGCCACATAATGTCAATTATTTTTCCGGCCACGTGATTCCCGATAGCCTGCCCCTGGAATAGAAGTTGCAAAGGAGCCACATTTCCCGTGTCCAGATAGGTTTCGTCCGTATCGTGTTCGTAAACAAAGCCGTTGAGCCGGTCGTAAGTGTACACGTCCCCCTCGGTGCCGGGACGCAGGACGATGGCGGCCAGGTCGGTGTTCTCTGTGGTGTATTGGTAGAAGAGATTGGCGTCCAGCCGGGTGATTTGGTCCAGAACGTCCAGGCGGTCTCTGGCAATCTGGCGCATTTGGTTTACCTGCTCATCGCCGGGGCGCAGTTGGGTCTCTGCTTCCTGGGCCAGCCCCAAGACTTCATTGTAGAGGCGGCGGGCGTCGGCTTCGTCTGTCATCTCTTCGGCCTGGCCCAGCTTTTGCCCCATCTCCGCTTTGACGGCGGCCAGTTGCTGCACCTGGCCGCGCTGCAAGTAGACGCCGGACACGATAGCGGCCATGAGCAGGGGGATGATGATGGCGATGAGCGTGGGGATGGCCCAGTTGATTTTCTCCTCTTCGTCTTCGTCGCCGCCGGACGGCCGTAACCGGGTCAATAGTTCTGCCAGCCAGCCGGTAAAGCCAGCCAACCCCAAAGCCGCCCCGGCTCCGGCGCGTCGGGCTGTCGTTTCCAGCCCTTTTCGGTTTGGCGGGGCTGCGGCTACGGCCGTTTGACGCTGTGGTTGGGTCTGGGGCACGGCCGTATCCGATTGTGCAGCCGGCGGCGTAATTTCCAGCATATCCAGCGGCACGTCTGCGCCAAATTCTACCAGCAGCAGCTGCCCCGATTCCGGGCCGACGAGACCGGCCAGCACTTCCAGGCCCTCTTCGATGGGGGTGTCTACCATGACGGCCGTAAAATCGGCCGTCGCCAAATGAGCCAGACGCGGGTCGCCCAGCAGCAGCGTATCCCCTGATTGCAGCCGGTGATGAAAATAGCGGATGTCCAGCCCGCTGCTGCGCCCCATAGGGGTGATGTGCTCCGGTTCTTGGGGCGGCAGCCGTTCAATGCCAAAATTGTGGCCCACCAAAGCCCAGGATTCGCCCGTCTGGAGGGTGAACAGTTCTTCACCGCGGAAAGCGGCGCAGGTAATGGCTCCTTCGCGGGGCGGCCCTGACTGGCTGAGGTTGTGGCGCAGGAGATATTGGTTGGCTTCCAGCACCGCTTTACGCAGGGCGGCGGTGACGCTGCCACTGGTTTTGTAAAATTGCTGGCTGATGACCTGGAGGATGTTTTGGCTGAGTACGGCCGTATCTTCTCCGGAACCGCTCAACGTGAGATGGACAAATAAAGAGTCGTGTGCCCGGCTGTGCGCTGCTTTGGCTGGGGCAGCTCGCGCCAGTAATCCCGGCGCCGGCGACTCCTGTAAAACTCCGTCCACAATATTGAGTTGTCCTGAAACGGCTTGTAATTCCATGATTGGCAATGTTTTTTGATGGCTAAAATGCGGCGATACGCCAGAACTCTAACTTTGACCTGAAGCATAACATAACCGTTCGTGAACTACAATTTTTGGGGACGGCCGTATTTGACAAATAGATTTCAATATGGCACAATGTTCGTTCTGTCTCTTAACGAGATTCTAACCCAAATCTAATTGACGCATTGAGGTTTACCGATATAATAGAGCCTCTATGGTTATTGAAGAGTGATTAATGACAAGAGCGTTAGCCTGCCAGGGCTACACGCTCTTTTTCCGTGTTTACGCACCTTTAAGTCCCATCGCCAATTCTATATCTTATATTCGCGGACGGGTGTTTATTATTTTTTGATTTTATGGCAGACAACAAACTTACAAACGGGCTGGAGCTTTAAAATTTTGGAGGTTACCTGGTGGAGACAACAGATTTTCGTTCATTACGTATTAGTGTAGCATCCCCGGATCAGATTCGTTCCTGGTCATATGGGGAAGTAACCAAACCGGAGACCATTAACTATCGCCGGTTGCGCCCGGAAAAAGACGGCTTGTTTTGTGAAGCCATTTTTGGCCCGACCCGCGATTGGCAATGTTATTGCGGTAAATATAAAAATATCCGTTACCGCGGCATTGTTTGTGATAAATGCGGCGTCGAAGTAACTCGTTCCTCCGTCCGGCGTGAGCGGATGGGGCACATCACCCTGGCGGCGCCGGTTGCCCACGTCTGGTATACCCGCCGTGTCCCCAGCCATATGGGCTTGCTCCTGAACGTATCCCGGCGCAATTTGGACCGCGTACTCTATTTTGCCCAATACGTGATTACATCTGTTGACGAAGAGGCCCGGCAGAGAGCGCTCGACCGTTTGGAAAAAGAACTGGAAGAGGCTGAGTTGAAGCTGGAAGAAGAACTTCTGACTGAGATCGGCGATGCTACTTCTGAGGTTCAACTGCGTTTGGCTGATCTTGAGAGTGAATTGCTGGTACTCAATGAAACTTTTGATGATCGGTTGGCAGAATTGACGGATGAAGTTGTACGTGAGGCCAAGGCCACAGAACAGCGTCTGGACAATCTAAAAAAAGCAAAAGCTAAAGAAGATATTGTTTTGTGGGACCAGGTGATCGTCAGTAAGGGCGAGAAAGTTGGCAAAGAACACAGCGTCATGGTGCAAGAGATCACGACCGAGCGCCTGAACGATGTGCAGAAAGATCATGAAGAAGGACACGAAAGCCAGATAGCTGCCCTGCAAAAGGAAATTGAGGAACTTCGTGCTGAAACCAGCGCTGTTGGTAGTGATATGCGTGATGAGCTGCTGGTAAAGCTGACACGGCTGCGCCAACAGGCCCAAACCAACCGGGAACAACTGGAAAGTCTGGAACCGATGGCCTTCCTGAATGAAAATGATTACCGGGAGCTAAAGAGTAAGTTTGGCAATGTTTTCCGGGCTGACATGGGCGCTGAAGCGTTGTACGACGTTCTGAAGAAGATGGACCTGGAAAAATTGTCCCGCGATTTGTGGCGGGAAGTGCGCACCACACGTTCCAAACAAGCGGCCAAGCGGGCCACCAAACGTTTGGAAGTGGTGGAAGCCCTGCGCCGCAGCGGCAACCGGCCGGAGTGGATGATTATGACGGTGCTGCCGGTCATTCCGCCTGATTTACGGCCGATGGTGCAGTTGGATGGCGGCCGTTTTGCCACCTCTGACCTGAATGATTTGTACCGCCGCGTGATTAACCGGAATAATCGTTTGAAGCGGCTGCTGGAATTGGGCGCGCCGGATGTGATTGTGCGCAATGAAAAGCGGATGCTTCAGGAAGCAGTTGATAGCCTGATTGATAACAGCCAGCGGGGTAAGGCGCTCAGCCGCCGCGGCCGGCGTGAATTGAAATCGCTGTCTGATATGCTCAAGGGCAAGAAGGGCCGTTTCCGCCGCAACTTGTTGGGTAAGCGGGTGGATTATTCTGGTCGTTCGGTGATTGTAGTGGGGCCGCAGTTGAAATTGGGCCAATGTGGTTTGCCCAAGGTGATGGCGCTGGAGTTGTTCCGGCCGTTTGTTATCAGCAAGCTGGTAGAATATGGTTACGCCAGTAATGTGAAGGGAGCGCGCCGTTTTATTGAGCGGCAGCCACCGGAAGTGTGGGAAGTGCTGGAAGAGGTCATTCAGGGACGGCCGATTTTGTTGAACCGTGCCCCGACGCTGCATCGCCTGGGTATTCAGGCATTCATGCCGCAGCTTGTGGAAGGGAAGGCTATCCAACTGCATCCGCTGGTCTGCGCGGCGTTTAATGCGGATTTTGACGGCGATCAGATGGCGGTTCATGTGCCACTCTCTGAGAAAGCGGTGACGGAAGCGAAAGAGCTGATGATGGCTACGAAGAATTTGCTGAAGCCGGCCGATGGTCAGCCGATTGTTGGCCCTTCCAAAGATATGGTGCTAGGGGTTTATTATCTGACGTTGATGCGTGACGGCCGTAAAGGTGAAGGCCAGATATTCGGCACGATGGAAGAAGTAGAGACAGCTTATGCGTTGGACTACGTAGACATTCACGCCAAAATCAAGCTGGAAACATACACCTACTTCAAAGAAGATCACAACCGCTACGCCGACAACAAACCGCGCCGCCGCATCATCGAGACATCTCCCGGCCGGGTGTTGTTCAATATGGTTCTGCCCGAAGAATTTCAGTTTGTGAACCGGGTGCTGGACAAAGGCGGCGTCAACTCGCTCATCAATCGTGTTTACCGCCGTTTAGGCGATGAAGCGACGATTGAATTGGCAGATAATATCAAATCCATTGGTTTCAAATATGCTACCCGTTCCGGCACAACCATTGCCGTGGCTGATCTGACCATTCCTGAAGAGCGGCAAGAGATTCTGGACAATGCTTTGCAGCGGGTCAATGAAATTGACCGGCAGTACCGGCGTGGTCTTTTGACTGAGGACGAACAGTATCAACGCACGATTGAACAATGGAATGACGCTAAAGACAGAGTGGAGAAGGCGGTACGGGATGCGATGGATCCGGCCAGCCCCATTGCGGTAATGGCCTTGTCTGGCGCCGGTAAAGGTGGTTTTGGCCCCATTACTCAGTTGGCCGGTATGCGCGGCTTGATGGCTGACCCGCAGGGCAAGATTATTCCAGTACCGATCCAGTCTAACTTCCGCCAGGGGTTGGATACACTGGAATATTTCATCTCTACGCATGGCGCCCGGAAAGGTTTGGCCGACACGGCGCTGCGGACTGCGGACGCCGGTTATCTGACCCGTCGTCTGGTAGACATTGCTCAGGATATGATTGTCATGGAAGAGGATTGTGGCACATCCAAGGGTATCTGGATTCGTCGCTCTGAAAACTTTGGCAAGCAGACGTTGGCGGAACGTGTTTTGGGCCGGGTGGCGGCTGAACCTGTTATTCACCCGGAAACTGGCGAGATTCTTGTTGAGACAGGAGAATATTTCAATGATGAGTCCGCGGCTTTGTGTGATGAGTCTGGTATTGATGAAATCTATGTCTTTTCGCCGATGACTTGTGACCTGCGGCGCGGTATTTGCGCTAAATGTTATGGTCTGGACCTGGCGCGGGGCAAGCCGGTGGAGTTGGGCACGGCCGTAGGTATTGTGGCGGCTCAATCTATTGGCGAACCGGGTACCCAGTTGACTTTACGTACCTTCCATACTGGCGGTACAGCTTCGGCCGGTGGTGACATTACCCAGGGTTTACCCCGTGTTGAAGAGTTGTTTGAAGCCCGGCAGCGGCCTAAAGGTGAAGCTGTTATTACCGAGATTGGCGGTATTGCCGAAACGCATATGGTTGAAGGCGTGCGGCATGTCTATATTACTGACCTCAAATTGGTTGATGACGAGTATGAAATCCCGGAAGGCTGGGAAATCAAGGTCGGTGACGGTGATACCATAGAAGAGGGCGGTATTATTGCCGAAAAAGAGAATGAAGCTCTGGTTGCCCGCAATAACGGCCGTGTTGTGCGCGATGGCGACAACGTGAAAGTGGTCTGGGAAAGCAAAGACGAAGGCGATTACGAGATTCCCGCCGGTATGCGTTTGCTCATCTCTGACGGTCAGCGCGTAAATGCTGGCGACCAACTGACGGAAGGTTCCAAAAACCCGCATCGTATTCTGGAAATTCTGGGCCGCGATGCCGTCACCCAATATCTGCTGCGGGAAACGCAGCAAGTTTACCGGCCGCAGGGGCAGAACATTCACGATAAGCATTTTGAGGTTATTATCCGCAAGATGTTGAGCAAAGTACAGGTCACCCAATCCGGTGATACGGAAATGCTGCCCGGCGATCTGGTAGAAGTCAGCGAATTCCAGGAACGGAATGATGAGATCATGGAAGAGGGCGGCCAGCCGGCCCAGGCTGAACCGGTTCTGTTAGGCATTACCAAAGCGGCGCTCAACACGGAAAGCTTCCTGGCAGCCAGCTCCTTCCAGCATACCATCAAAGTGTTAGCTAAAGCGGCTATTGCCGGACGTAAAGATAAGCTGCAAGGTCTCAAGGAAAACGTCATCATCGGTAAGCTCATTCCGGCCGGTACCGGTTTCAAGGTTCATGAAGAAGAAGAGGAAATCGAGGCTTTGGAAGAGGACGAACTGTTGGAGCTTGATCTCTCCGGGCCGTTGATGATTGATGACAATACGGACCCGGCTGTTCTGGAAGCGATTGCTACAGCGGCCGCAGCGGACAAAGCTTCCCTGGAAATTCAGGAAGTTCAGCCCCCGGAACTGGTTCTTGTGGAGGATGCTCCTGTTGAAGAAGTCGGTTCCGAAGAAGAGCTTGTCCTTGAAGGAGAAGTTGTTCTTGAAGGAGAAGTTGAAGCTGAAACTGAAGTTAATAAGGACAGCGAATAACCTGACTGGCTTTTGTTAGAAATTAGAA
>JAJRTP010000202.1 GCA_024278255.1 Chloroflexota bacterium
CCCCTTGCTTTCCTCACCCCCGCCGCTTTCAAACAGTTTCCACAAAGCCCACCGCCAGAAGTAAACGTAATCATTGTACAAATTTTTGGCGTGAACGCCGTAACCCAAAGCTTCCAGCGGCCGGATAAAATCCCGCAAAAGCGCGTCACTGTGATCCGGCTTGTCACCCCAGCGAATCCAGCCGCCTTTCCGCTTGACCAATTCTTTTTCTTCCGCCCTGATCTGCTGCCGATCATAAGGCGGATTGCCCAGGCAGACCAGCACCGGCGTCTCCGCCTTTACCTGACGCGCTTTTTCATGCTCCTGCCCCAATTGCTTGTAGGCAAAAGGGAATTGCGGCGGCGGACGGTGGGGCGATTCCAACGTATCAGCCAGATAAACGTGAACGCCATCGGCCGGCAGCGCACCCCCGCTGGCTTGAATCTGCTGCGTAAAACGCATGTGAGCTACGGCATACGGTCCTACCAGAATTTCAAAACCGTAAATGTTTTTTGCCGCCTGCGCCGCGTAATTGGCTTGCATCCCCGGCCCCTTCATGGCAGATACCTGGTTCAGACCATGTTCCAGCGCAGCGGCAATATACGTCCCCGTGCCCACGGCCGGGTCCAGCGTAATTACGTCCTTGTCAGCAAAGGAAAAATCCGCCCCAAATTTGTTCTCCAGCAAATCTGCTGCCAACCGGACTTGCGCTTGCACCACCTCCACCGGCGTGTAATACGCACCGCGATCCTTACGCAGGCGGGGATCGTACACCGCCAAAAAATCTTCATAAAAATACAGCCAGGGATCTCCTTTCGACTTTTGCCGCAGCGTAACCGGATTGATAGCGCCGATAACGCGCTCCAGCAAAGTAATCGGGATGTCCACGCCCTGCCGCGCGTTGGGATGCCCCAGGATGAGAAGCGCATCAGCCAACAAAGCGTGAGCCGGGCGAATAGTTTTCGCCGCCTTATCTACGCTCAACGGTGCGCTGCTACCCTGTAACTGCGCCAGTAGCAATGAATAGGTGATGGTTTGGGCGTAGGCATCGGCAAATTGATGGTCGTCAGCGTCAGGAAAGAAATATTTGCGCCATTCATCAGCCAAAGAAGCAAATCCTGTGGCCGGGTCTTGCATGGCGTTTTCCACGTCGGCACGGAGCAGACGGCATAGCGGAGCCAGCACCTTGGCCAACGCGCGGGGCGAATGAGGCACAACAGGCGACCAATGCAGAAAGTCCCGAATCAGGACAGCCAATTCGGCAGCGTCGGCGGAAGTGACGGCGTTTGCACCGTCTGTCAGCACATTGCCGGAAAGTCGAATCAATTTTCCCTGACGTTTACCGCTACGGTACAAAGCCCATTCATTGCCATCGGTGTAAATCAGATTGGGCAAATCCTGAAATTTCTGCCACTGCTTTTTGTTACGGCCGGTAAAACGGGGCGCGTCAGCGCCGGTATTGGGCTTTTTTAACTCGACATGACCGCACAACAAACCGTTAACGCTCACGCCCAAATCAGGGCGGCCGCCTATTGCGCTGACTTGGGCTTCAGTTACGGTTTGCACACTCAACCCAAAAACACCTCCAGCATCCTCTAAAAATGTGCCAATAGGAGCCTTGAGCTGGTCTTCCGGATTAAAGCTGCCAAGCGTGGCAAATTTGCCCGTAATCGCTGCGACGCAATTCTGCAATGCGGTTTCAAATGTCATAATTGTCAAACCTCACTGAAAATACGCTAAACGGTAGAAGGGAAATTATAGAGGATTTTCAGGAAAAGCGAGAAATGATTTTTTTAAGAGGGAGTAAAGCCGCGATTCATGGCTATACTCCCTCTGTATTCTCTTTTGTCCTTTTCCCAAAACCCGTTAAAATGGGCGCAGAATAATCGCCCATACAAAAACGGGAGAGAATCATGTCCACAAATCAAGCGGCCGGCGCCGTCAGTGAAAGCCGGATCAATTCATTTTTAGCCCAGGTCTACCTGCTCATGTCCATCGGCCTGGTCATTACCGCTCTGGTAGCGACCTGGGTCAGCGCCAATTTGCGTTTTCAATACCGGCTGTTTACCCATCCGGGCCTGTCATTCGGCCTTTTTATCTTGCAGATTATCCTCGTCGTGGCTCTAAGCGCGAGCGTCATGCGCCTCTCAACCGGGGTAGCCGCCCTGCTCTTTTTGCTCTATTCTGCGCTTACCGGCCTCACCTTTTCCTCCCTTTTTATCGTCTACACAGATGAGCAAATCTCCTCCGTGTTTTGGGTGGCGGCCGGTATGTTCCTGCTGATGAGTCTGGTGGGTCTGCTGCTCAAACGGGACATGAGCGGCGCAGGCGGCATTATTCTTATGCTGCTGCTGGGCTGGATTGTGGCCTGGTTTTTCAGTATCCTTTTCAACCTATCGGAGATTAACTGGCTGCTAACCTTCATCGGTATCGCCCTCTTTGCCGGGTTGACAGCCTGGGACACACAGCGGCTGAAACAAATGGGCCAGCAGCTAGACGATCACCCGGCGCGCGGCGGGCTGGTTGTGATGGGCGCTTTGAGCCTGTATCTGGATTTTATCAACCTATTCCTGCTGCTGCTCCGCGCTTCCAGCCGGAATTAGAGAAGAGAGATTGGTTAATTAGCAATTGAGTAATCAGGTCATTACTCAATTGCTTCTGCAGAAAGGTTCAATATGAAGCACGAAGAAGGTTTCTTTTCCGGCGTAGACAATACCGAGCTTTACTACCAATCCTGGCAACCTGACGAACCGGCCAGGGCGGTGTTGGTCATTGCCCATGGATTAGGAGAACACAGCGGCCGTTACCAAAACGTGGTCAAGGCGCTGGTTCCCCAGGGGTATGCCATTTACGCGCTGGATCATCGGGGCTACGGCCGTTCTCCAGGCCAACGCGGGCATATCAACGAGTGGGCGGAATACCGGGAAGATTTGCGCCAATTTGTGCAAATGGTTCAGGAAAAGGAAGCGGAACGGCCGTTGTTCCTCATGGGGCACAGCATGGGCGGCTGCATCGCCCTGAATTATGCCGAGGATTACCCGGGCGGGCTGCAAGGTGTGGTCGCGTCTGCCCCGGCGGTGGGTAAATTGGACATTCCTACGGCGCTGGCGGTGATGAGCAAGCTATTGTCTTCTGTCTGGCCTTCAATGTCTGTCAGTTCAGGGCTGGATGTAGAAGCGATTTCGCGGGATACGGCCGTCATCGAAACCTACCAGAACGACCCACTGGTACACGACAAAGGCACACCCCGCCTGGCGACTGAACTGGACAAAGCAGCGCAGGAAACTCTGGCCCGCGCTAACACCTTCCAACCACCCCTACTGCTCATTCACGGCGATGCCGACCGGCTGGTCAACGTCCAGAACACGCGCGAATTTTATACGGCCGTGCCCCACAACGACAAAACGCTCATCATTTACGAAGGCGGCTACCACGAATCCCACAACGACCTGCACAAAGACGAGATGCTGGCAGATTTGACAGTGTGGTTGGAGGAGCATCTCTAATCTCTCATGGACAAAATCTTCATCAAAAACTTGCGGCTGCGCGGCATTATTGGCATTCACCCGGAAGAGCGGGTTCAGGCGCAGGAGATTGTGATTAACGTGGTCATGTTTGCCGATAGCCGGCCGGCGGCCATTTCCGACGACATTGCCGAGGCTGTGGATTACGAAGTTATCGCCCGGCAAATTACCCGCTATGTAGAAAGTTCAAAAAATCATCTGGTAGAAAAACTGGCAGCCAACATCGCCCGGCTGATTTTGGCGGAATGTGAACAAGTGGCAAAAGTGCGGGTGCGTGTGGAAAAATCGGAAGCGCTGCCTGCTGCTCAGTCAGTTGGCGTGGAAATTGAACGGACGCGAACTGATTTTGGCGTGTAAACGCGGTAAGAACCGCGGCTACTGAGGGGTGGATTCAAAGGCATCCAGAACTGTTTTTTGAAAATAGTCCAAACCTCGTTGATGCCCTTCTTTTTGCCGGGCACGGATAAATTTGTGATTGCGGGCGGGTTCTTCGGGGTCAGGCCGGGAGATTGAGTGGACGGTCAACACCACATCATCTTGCGCATTCCACGTCACGTAGGCCGACCATTCCCCCTGCTCCACGTGGGTTTCCACCGTGACATAGCGAAAACCCACCCGGCGCGGCTCCTCGCAAACCAACTCGATTTGGTTCATGCTGATAACATCTACTACCGGTTTACCGGCCAGCGTGAAAACATGAAGACGCTGCACAATGCGGTCACCGGGGCGCGGCCATCGTTCATTTAAACCAAAATCACTGACGTGGTGCAAAATATCTTCGGGGTAAAACCGGTAAGCCATCAACCGTTCGGCCGCAATCTGGAATAATTTGCCGGATGTGTCCCGTCCCAGTTTCAATTCGTACTGGTCAGTGTACCAACTATCATCCAAAGCTTGCCCAGGGCGATAACTTGGGGGGACACGATCCCATTCGTCCAGATATTTAACATCGCAGCAACCGTCGTCAAACCAGGTTACTTTTGCTGTAGTGAGGAAACTCATGGTCTGTCCTTGCTTGTGAGCAGTAGATCCTCCGCGAGGAAGCAGGACTATTGTACTAAATGCTGTGGTCAACCACAAGGGGTATTTATCCACAGTTCCTTCTTCTCATACTATTTTGATGATTCCCTGCTGTTCTCCAGGCGCAATGGCAGGCGCAGGGTAAAAACCGAACCGGCGCCTGGTTGGGACACGGCCGTAACATCCCCACCCAACAATCGGGCCAGACGGCGGCTGATGGGCAGCCCTAATCCCGTACTGGCAAACTCAGTTTGCGCTTCCGGCAATGCCTGCTCAAACTCTTCAAAAACACGAACGAGTGCTTCCGCCGCAATCCCTTCGCCGGTATCAATCACCGCAAAATGCAGTTCATCTTCTGTTTGATAAACCCGCATCGTAATAGACCCTTCACGGGTAAATTTGACGGCATTACTAAGCAGATTGATCAAAACCTGCTGCACTTTAGCCTGGTCTGATACCAACGGGGGCAGTTGCGGCTGAATGTCTGTTTGTAAGGCAACACCATCTTGCAGCAACGGCCGTATTGTATCCGCACACAAAATCACCAACTCAGCCACATCAAAGGCCGCGGGATGCACTTCCATCCGCCCCGCTTCAATTTTAGCAATATCCAAAACAGTATTGATAAGCTGCAACAGATTGCGGGCGCTGACCAGCACCTTGTCCAGATTATTGACCTGTTTTTCCGGCAGCACGTCGCGGCCACGCCGTTTCACAATCCGGGTGAAACCAATAATGGCATTAAGCGGCGTGCGCAGTTCATGGCTCATGTTTGCCAGAAAAGCGCTTTTGTTGGCATTGGCTTGTTCGGCGGCGGCGCGGGCAGCCTGGGCTTCCTGGGTAGCGCGGGCCAACTGTGCCGTGCGCTGGGCCACTTGCTGCTCCAGGGTGCGGCTGTGTTCTGCCAGACGGCCGTACAACCGGGCATTCTCAATAGAAATAGCCGCCTGCGAAGCCAGCACGTTCAACACCGCCAACCTGTCCCGCGTAAACACCCCCGCCGCCAAATCGTTTTCCAGGTAGAGAATGCCCATCAGTCCACTTTGATGCAGCAGAGGCATACACAAAAGGGATTTCACGCCACGTTCGGTTACGGCCGTATCCAAAGCAAAAGAAAATTGATCCGATTGGGCCGCATCATCCAGCACCACACTCTTTTGGGATCGGGCCACATAATTGATGATAGCCGGAGGCGGCGTCCACTCTGCCGTCATCTCGCCGCCATACGCCGCCGGCTGCCATTGCCCCGCCTCTTCCAGCAGCAGACAGCCAGACTGTGCCCCGGCATTCTCAATCACCAAGTCCATCAGCCGGGCCAGCAGCTTGTCCAACACAATCTCACCGGACAATGCCTGGGAGGCTTTTACAATACTGGCAAAATCCAGAAGGGACGCAGCGCCGCTTTGCGAAGAACTGATTGGTGAGGAGTCAGTCAGGATCAGACTGGATGGTGAACCAGATTGCCGTTCCTGTAAGGAAATGGCCGGATAACTCTCGGCCAGATAGTCTGCTTTGGCCGCTGCCCCCCAACGGGAATAGGCGTAATAGGCCTGCTGCAAATAATGATGGGCCAAACGGCCGTTCCCCATCTCCAGATAAAACCGGCCGGCCAACTCATAGCCCAACGCTTCCTCATTGAGAAAAGCATTCTCATGGGCCAGGTCTACGGCCGTGTCATACAGATGCCGCGCCTCAGCCGTTTTCCCCAACACCCGCGCCTGCTCTGCCGCCACTAACATATGCTTATGGCTATAATTGGCCGGACAATGCGTTGCCCAATAAGCCATCTTCTTCTGATTAGCCGTCACCTTTTCCAAAATACGCCGTTGCTCCACCGTATCTGCATCAGTATATAAAGCCAATAGATTCAGGGAATCGTAAAAACGAAAAACGGGGACAACGTGAGACCCCACGATACTGCCTAAAAGGGGTTCCGCCTGCGACAAGGCAGTTTGCGCCTGTTCATTCTGGTCAAACAGGTAACACAACAGCCCCTTCTGCACATAATAGGTACACAAAGCGCTGTTATCGTTGGCTGCCATATATTGCGGCACAACTTCATTTTCATCGTAATAACTGCCTACCAATTCATAAGGCGCAGCCGCCTCCCCTGCCAGGTTGGCCGCCGATTGCTGGAAAAGACAGTGAACATACAGTATTTTTTCCTGCTTAAACCGGCGCATGGCCTCGCCGTACCGGCTGGCCTGAGTCACCAGCGGCGGTAATTCCAGGCCCGCATAAAAAGAAGTGGCGCATTGAGCATAAGCGCTAAAAGAAGCAAATTGCAAATCGCCGGTTTCCAGGCCAATCTGATACGCCTCCTGAAAAGAGGGAATAACGGCTTGAAGATTTTCCTTCCAGTGCCGCACAAAATTATTCATCAGCAGCATCGCCGCCGCTTTAACTTCCGGGACCTCAAGCCGATCTGCCAGAGCCACACCTAATTGACCAAAACGGTAACCGGACTCAATATCCCGCAGCGGCCCGCACAACATCAGACCATAGGCCACATAATTCCGACAGGAGAAGGGATGATTGCCATACTTCACGGAAATTTGCACCAGTTGCAGCACAATCAAGGCAAAAAGTTCGGTATTGGCAAAGTAAGCAGCCACGCCCAAATGGGTCATTAGCGTGACGGCCGCCATCATGGTGGGGTCGCTCAGGCGGGGTAAATCCAGCAGGCTTTCTACAGGTTTTCCCCGTAATGCCAAACGCAGTCGCAAAACGGCCGTCACCAAATGGCGGCGGTTCGGCTGGCGAGGCAGACGGATGCCCAGCTTCTGCAAAACCGGCAGGGCAAAATCAATCGCTTCCACCAGCCGATTCTGGGCGCTAAGCGCCTGGATTTTATACATATGCACCGGAATCTCATCCAGAAATTGCTGGGAATGAACCGCCACCTCGGCCGCCAACCGCTCCATTTCTTCATACTGCCCGCTGAGATAAGCCGCTTCCGCAGCCGTTGTGTACAAGGCCAAAGCCAGATCGTATTCTACACCCCAAAATCATCCAGCCGGGCAAGTTGAGCCAACCCATTACGCAAATATTCGTAGGCTGGTTGGTAAGCGGAACCGGCAATTGCCATTTGGCCCGCTTGCAAATTTAACCGGGCCAACGACCGCCATTCCACCGGGCTGCGGGCCTCTGCTTGCCCCAAATTTAGCTGGTTAGCCACGGCAAACGGATCGCCCTCACCACCATTGGCCTGGATGGCTGCCCGCATAATCTGGCCGATTTGCCAGTGTACGGCCGTTTTCTCCTCTTCCGTCAGCAAAGAATAGGCCGCTTGCTGGATGCGGTCATGGGCAAACTTGTAGCGGGCATTCAACGATGCTTCCGGTTCCGCTACCGTCAGCAGCGTGTACGTTTCATCCAGGGGGATGACAAACCCTTCGGTTACGGCCGGCCACAGGTCTACGGCCGCATCCCGCGGCGACTGTTCGACCGCCAAAGCCAGCGTCTGTACATCAAAACGGCTGCCAATACAAGCCGCCAGCTTCAGTTTTTCCTGCGCCGCTTCCGCCAGCTTTTGGATATTACCCGTCATCAGCGCCACCACA
>JAJRTP010000203.1 GCA_024278255.1 Chloroflexota bacterium
AACCCAAATTTCTCATAGAGATGGATAGCTGCTTGATTTTGTGTATGGACGGTTAGCTCAACACGGAACAGATTGAGCCAATTGTCGGCCAGATCGAGTACGGCCGTCATCAAGGCGCTGCCTACCCCTTGCCCCCAATACTCAGGATTAACCATGAGGCCAATGGAACCGGCGTGACGCATCCGGGGATGCTGGAATTGGCGGATGTGGACGGAGCCGATGTTACGGCCGTTTAAGTCTGCCACCAACCGGTGATGCCCCGATTTGGCTTTTTCAATCCATTCTTCCGTTTGGCTAAACTCCATGCTGGGCAACTGGATCAAATTGGCCGTGACGCGCGGATCGGTGACCGTGGCGTATTGGTCTTCAGCATCTTCGGGACGGATGGGGCGGATAACGAGTTGACTGGAAATAGACATAAAAACCTCCCAAGATACAGGGAAACAAATAACTGAATACTGAACACTGAAGACTACAACGGCCCACCCGGAAATTGCCCTGCCTCGATGACTGGTATCTGGCTGGGCAGGAATGGTTTGCGGAAGAGGGGTTTGTAATGCTGGTAGCTGCGAAAAAAATCTACCAGAAAGTTCATTCTGTCCATCAAGCTGCCCCAATTGCCCGCGGCGCTACCAGAGAGCGTATTTAAGCCGCTGTCGAACTGCAAGACCAACTCTCGGCAGCGCGGGTTTTCTATCCGCATCAGATCGCGGGGAAAGTTAATCAGGCCGGTGGGCGCAACCAGGTCTTTGCCCAATCTCAGGCTGCGGGTGGGCAGAGAATAAGTCATCATCATGCGGGTGACGGTGCGTAACACCATTTGACGGGAGAATCCAAGTGTGCTTCCCGCCATTTTTCTGCGTATAAAACCCAATTTGTCGTCACTTTCCGGGATTACACCATCGGTAAACAGATCAAAAGGCACGGCGAGCGCCTTTTCGATAACGGGTTGGAGGCGGGATTGTTCATGATACCCCAGCAGCAAATTGCCCATATAGACCAATTCTGCTTTTTTCTTGCTGTCTGTGGTAAAACGCGCCTGATAAAAACAGGTGAATGATTCCCGTAATAAATCCTGGCCGCCTTCTTTAAGCGGGCCTGGCGTTAAATGCTTGTCCAGAAATTCTTGAAATTTGGGATAATTGGGCCGAAACTCTTTGGAAAAACTACCGGTCATGTCTACAAAGGGCCAGGCTAACTCTGCAAATATCATCAAGTTGCCTTTAGAGACTAACAAGCTGACTTGGGAAAGAACTTCGGCCAAAAGGCTGTCCGGGGTTTGTGTGTCGGGACCATCAGGCTCTGCTAACACGTCGTGCAAGTAAACATAGGTGTTGTCGTAGCCGGCCGCCCGGATCATGGCAGATTTCAGGGGGCCAGGGAGCAGTTCGTGGCGTATGGTTTGCCCGGCCGTTTTGGAGGCGTATGTGCCAAATCCAAACCAGTTGACGTTGCTGCTACCCAGAAAACGGCGCAATCCGCGCCCCACCTTGTAATATCCCAGGGTGATTTGCAGGTTGCGTACCAGTAAATTATTCTGGTTTATAATGGCATCAATTTCTTCTTTTGTGATTTTTGATGACATGGCCGACCTTGCTCAAAACGAATCCTTTTCCTAACAGTTTAGCAGAAAAAGTTTTTTTTTAACAAATTCACCCCTCTATTTCAACGGAAAATGGGGCTCTGTCTCGCAATTTCGGGCATGGTTCAAATTTGCGGCCGGCAGCTTGGCAAAACGTTGTACAATGGCTGAATAGCAAGGGTATGGAGAAACAGAATGCAGCTAAAAGTTTGTCCCATTGATGAATACAACGCCCGAATAATTTTGGGCTGGCGATATGAACCGCCTTACGACATTTATGATATGGGTCTGGCAGCGGATGATGAAGCGGATGTGGCGGAGGCGGTGGCTTACTTTTTTGCCAATCAATTCTATGCGGTGCTTGATGAGGAGACGGGCGAACTGGCGGCGTATTGCAGTTTTGGGCCGGATGGGCAGGTGCCCGGCGGGGATTACAGTGAAGCGGCGTTGGATATAGGTATGGGGGTACGTCCGGATTTAACGGGGCGGCGGTTGGGAGAGCAGTTTTTGGCGACGGCCGTAACCTTCGCCCGCCAGACATTCCCTACTCAAAAACTGTGTGTGACCATCGCCGCTTTCAATAAACGCGCCCAACGGTTGTGCCAAAAGGCCGGATTTGTAGAAGTGGACAGGTTTGAATCTGAAAATGGGAGACGGCCGTTCCTCATTTTTATGCGGGATATTTGATATTTTTCACAGAATTCTCATTGCTCTGGACGGCCGTACCCCTTATTATGCTTTTATGAATTTGCCACACTCAACGAAAACAATCCGTGTTCTGGGGGGAACGGCCGTAATCATCTCCCTCCCCCTCCTGCTCCTTTTCCTGACCCTGCGCCCCATGCAAGCGCAGGCCAACAACCCCTCATCCCCTTACCCCCTCACTCCCTCATCCTCTCACCTCTTTGGTTACGGATTCAACGTGGCCGCCTGGGACGTGGCTAAATTACAGGGGATGGGGTTCAACTGGATCAAGGTGTTCAGCGGGCCGGGCAGCCGTTTGCCGCTGCGGGTTTTGCTGCGAGTGGAGGCCAATGCCAGCGATTTTGCCAATCTCGCGGCCTTTGGTGACAGTATTCAGCAGTTGGCCCAGCAGCAAAAAGGGTACGTGGACGCTTACGAAATCGGCAATGAACCGAATCTGGATGCCTCTTATGGCTGGACGGTCAGCCCCAATGGGGCGGATTATGCGGCGGTGTTGTGTGAGGCTTACGGCCGTATCAAAAGCGTAGACTCCAATGCCATCGTCGTATCCGCCGGGCTGGCTCCCACGGGGCGGGTACAGGGCAACTGGGAAGGGCATCCGGGACACAACGGTCTGTTCCAGGATGAACGGGAATTTTTGCAGGAGTTTCTGGATGCAGGCGGCGGTGCCTGTTTTGACGCCCTGGGCTACCATCCCTACGGGTTCAGCGCCGATTTTGCCGCCGCGCCGGACGTGGCCTCGACTGAACCCACGCAAAATTGCGTCAATGGCTTTTGCTTTCGCGGCGTGGAGAAGATTTTCCAGATTTTGCAGGCCAATGGGCTGGCTGACAAGAAAATCTGGGCGACAGAGTTTGGCTGGCTGGTAGAACCGCCGGTCGAATGTCTGGCTGATTCTGGCTGGCAGGGGCGGCAGTGGCAGTTGGTCACGGAGCAAAAACAGGCGGACAATTTGGTGGGGGCGTATGAGTACGCCACGACGAACTGGCCCTGGATGGAGGCGATGTTTGTCTTTAACCTCAATTTCAACACGACGGGCGGCTACCAGCCTTGCGAACAGATGCGGTTTTATGGGGTAGACGGCCGTCCTGCCGAAACTGCTCTGGCCCAAATGCCCAAAGTTTCCCCGCCCTCAGTAGGGGAATTGGTTGTCAGCCCGGCTGCGGCTACTAACATTATCACCCCTGCCCAGCAGCCATTTTCCCAAACGACGCTTCTCAGCTTGTCCAATAACGGCACGCTGCCTCTGGTTTATACGATGACAATGCCGGCCGGTTCGCCGCTTACTGTCGTACCCGGTGGCGATTTGACGGGGACATTGGCGCCATCGGCTGAGGTGACAAAGCCAATCACCATTACCACGCCTGTCCAGTCTACGGGCACATATACCGGCGTGGTGCAGATTGACACTTTTTCCAGCGGCATCGAATCGTCACGATCTGTTTCCATTACTTTGCATATTTGGGATACAATTAACCAGGTGTATTTACCGATCATTCAGAAGTGAGAGATATGTCTGAAACCACCGACCAAAAAATTACCCGATTGCGGGCCGAATTGAAACAGGCCAGACAGGATTTGCTGGCTGCCGAGGCGGAACTGGCGGAGCAGTTAGCCGACGTGGAAGCGTTTGAGTACCTTTTTGAAGCTCATGTGGGTCATCTGGTAGATCGATTGGCTCAACTGGAAGCGGAAGTAGATGAGTACATGCGGCGTATCAAGCAGATGCGGCATGATCGCCTGTTTGATTCCAGTTACCGGCCGGTTGATGAGCAATTTAACCGTACCTGGCATTCGGCGCCATCCCCAAAGCAGAAAAAACCAAAGGCCAAACAGGCGCCAGAAGCTACTCAGGCAGAAATCAAGCGGTTGTACCGCCAGTTGGCGCGACGTTTTCACCCGGATTTGGCGCGGGATGAGGCGGAGGGTGTTTTTCGCACGGAGAAGATGCGGGCAGTCAATGATGCTTACCGGGCGGGCAGTATGGTGGAGTTGATGGCTCTGGCGGAGGAGTTGGAGGGATATGTGGTGAATACGGCCGTGCCGCCCCCATCTCCGCAGACCACCAACCAAATGGCACAGGCTTTGCAGGAAGAATTGGCCCGCATCCAGCGCCAGCTTTATTATGTAGATAACCAGTTGACCAATTTGCCCAACCGCCCGATGGTGGCTCTGATGGTGGAAGTGAAATTCGGCAAGCGGGAGGGGCGGGATGTTCTGGTGGAAATGGCTGCCGATTTGGAACGAAAAATTGCCCGCAAAGAGGTGGAGCGGGATATGATCAAATCCCAGTTTGATCAATTGGCATAAAGTGTCTTAGCAGTGCCAGGCACGGGGTAAAATGGCCTTAATCGGCTAGATTCGTCCGCCCCGTGCTGGCGCTGCCCACACCTTTCCCCCCGTTTTGTGATAGACTGTAAGCGATTGATATTATTCATTCAAGATAAGGAGTACGCATGAGTAAAGAGGCCGAAGCTGAATTGGTTCATTTGAAAATGGCCTTGAGCTATTTGATTGGTTTGCTGGAAGAAGGATCGCTGGTACCGCGCTATCATGAAGCGACGCGGCGGGAAATTGGGGAGGCGCTGGGGCATCTTATGGTGAAGGTGGCGGGGCTGCCGGAGGGTGTGCCGGATAATTTGGTGCAGGCTACGGCCGTGCGTGCCATCGTGGAAGCTGCTGACAAACATAATCTGGCCGAACAGGAAAAACGAGTCGAAGACCTGGCCCGGCACATGCGCGAAGCAGAAGCAGGGGCCAGTATTCGCGGGCACATTTTAGGGGCGTGGGAGCAAGTCACCGGCTCCGATATGGAATATCAGGCTACTTGCACCCGATGCGGCGGTTTTGTGTACGTCAGCCACACCAATATCTACAATCTGCTGCTCGACAGCTGTGAGCGGCTTTAAGTAACTGTAAAATTGGTTCATTCTTCAAGAATGAACCAATTTGAATGGGAAGCAATGTTGGACCGGGAGATTTTACATGGTTGAAGTAGAAACGACTTTTTCTGACAGCGGGTATGATTGTGATCATTGCGGCGGTCAGGTGCTGCTTCGTACTGACAAGGAAACCGGACAACCAGCCAGAGTGTGTTACCAATGCCAGGAATGCGGCTGCCAGTGGAGCCGGCAAGGGGAAGTGCTGCGCGTTGGTCGGATGAGTAGTTGCCACACGGCACTCAAAGAACGAGAAAAAGTACACAGTGAACCGGATTTCCCAGCTCTGACGCCTATTCTGATAACGGTCAGCGTTGTCATTTTGATTTTAATGCTGATTTCTCTGGGTGGTTTGGTCACTGTTCGTTTTCTGATTCCCATAGCAATCGCCGTTTTTGTGGGCTGGAAGATTTACGAATTGGTCAAAGATAAAATCAAGCAATAAACGACCGTATGGTTCATCGTCATATGACTGTTTTGGCATTCCGGAGATGGCTGCCCCTGTTGTTTTGGATGGCAGCCATCTTTTTCATGTCTAATCAACCTTCTGAGGCGTTGCCGGTTTATGGGCCATGGGACTGGCTGATTAAGAAGGGGGCGCATTTTTTGGCGTATGCGCTGCTGGCTGTTTTGGCTTTTCGGGTGACGCGGGAGGGGCCACGGCCGTATCTCACCGCCTTCCTTATTGCCTTTATCTACGCCATCAGCGATGAAATCCACCAATTGTTTATAGACGGCCGTCACGGTACGGCCGTGGATGTGGTGATAGACAGTTTGGGCGCCTTCACCGCTCTTTTGTTAATCTACCGAAAACAGATTACAACGAATTGGGAAAGGAATAGATAGCTTTTTGAGGAAAAAATCTGTTCCTTTCTTTATCTGTTGTAATCACCGGGGGAAAATTACGCCACCCAGCCCCACATAAAAAAGACCATACTGAAGTAAAGCAGCAGAGCCAAAAATGGATATAAAATCAGGCGGTGCAGCCACGGCCGTTGCCCGGCCATCCCCAAAATAAAGAACAACGTAAAAAAGGCCAGCGCGTACCGGGAAAAGGAATAAAGCGGCTTGAGCGGGGCCGACGGCAGGAGGATGAAAAAGAGCATCGTTGCCGCGTAGAATCCCCAGGAGCGCGGCAAATAACGAAAAGCCAGAATCGTGGTGACAAACAGCAAGACCACGATTGCCAAATCCAATACCATCGCCGGATCGCCAGCCCTGCGCCCCACGCCGAAGAAGACAGCCTGCACAGCCCGCCAAATGTCAATGCCGGGGAAACTGGTGTCCTGGTACCAATAGTCGGCGTAAAGCTGGTTGAGCGGCGGCATACCGATGACTTGCCGGTAAACCATGAAGGAAAATGTGCCCAACCCCGGCAGAAGAACGGCAAACGCTTCTCCCAGTAGTTTGGACGACCAGGCAGCGGGCAGGATGCGCCATTTTCCGTACCCCAATCGCTGCCGCCAAAATTCATACGCCAAAGGGATGACCAGCACCCAACCCGTCAGCCGCGTCAGCGAAGCCAGAAAGCCTAAACCACCTGCCAGCCAAAAGTGCCCCTTGCGCCCCGCCCAAAGCGATCCCAACGCCAGCAGTAAAAAGAGCGATTCCGAATAGGCGGCCAGCAGGAAAAAACTGGCGGGAAAGACGGCCAGATAAAGCACCGTGCGCGGCGCATATTGCCGCCCTACGTCCCCCTCCGTCACCCTGTAGAGCAAAATGAGCAGGCCGATGAAGGCAAGATTGGAGATGACGATTCCGGCCAGGAGGTAGCTGGCGTGCGTCCCGCCCAACAAACGGCCCAGTAACCCCATCCCCAATGGATACAACGGCGGAAAGGCTGAATCCGGTTCGTGGGCGTACCCTTCGGCGGCGATGCGGGTGTAGCGCAGGCTGTCGAACCGCTGCCAGGGGCCGAGCAGCAGCCCCGTCCAGCCTTCCTTGAGAATGGGCTGCCCCAACTGCTGGCTGATGATGTCCGGCGCATCCTCCGGCGGCGGGTTAACGGTGATGGCGATAACACCCCATACGGACAGAAAGATCCGCAGCACGATGAAGATGAGAATCGCTTGGCGCACGGCCGTATCCGACCAGAGTGATGTTTTGGGGACAATGGCTTGTTTTTCCATACGCGATTAAGTATACCATTGGTTACGGCCGTTTCCCTTTAGGAAAATCGCGCCATTCAAGCTAAAATGCCACGACGCTTCACGAATCACGCATCACGGAGGTTCTTATGCTCCAGAAAAAAACAGACGTTGTGATTATTGGTTCCGGGCCGGGCGGCGCGACGGTGGCCCGCGAACTGGCTCGTTCCGAGGCCGGCTTGGGCATCACCCTGCTGGAAAAAGGGCGGGACTGGCGGCGCAGCCCGCTGTACGGTACGTATCCCGGCGGCATGATGTACACGGACAAGGCCTCTTTCCTCACCACGCAGGAAGGATTGACCATCGTCCGGCCGCTCATGCTGGGTGGAGCGACGAGTATGTATTGCGCCTGCGCGGCCCGGCCGTTACCCTGGTGGCGCGACAAGTACAACATCGATCTGGACGCCTACGCCGCGGAAACCGTCCGGGAATTGGGTATTGCCCCGCTGCCCCTCTCCCTGCGCGGCGTGGCTTCCACCCGCATCGCTGACGCCGCCGCCGATTTGGGGATGGACTGGTTTCCCCAGGACAAATTTATGCAGCCGTCCCATTCCCACAACGGTTTTGCCTGCGGCGCGACCTGTATGTTGGGCTGTCGCTGCGGGGCCAAATGGAACGCGGCCCAATTTGTGGATGAGGCAGTGCGGGAGGGGCTTGATTTGTGGACGGGGGCATCGGTGGAGCGGATTTTGTATGATAACGGCCGTGTCGCTGGCGTGTGGGGCAAGAAGAATGGCAAACCATTCGCCATCTACGCAGACGTGGTTATTTTGGCGGCGGGCGGGATTGGCAGCCCGCTCATCTTGCAGCGCAGCGGGTTGGCCGGGGCCGGCCGGGGGATGACGATGGATACGACGTTGATGGTATACGGCCGTGCCCCCTACAAAGGCATCGGCAACGACCCGCCCATGACCTGGAGCTATGCCGACGACGAATTGGGCGTCCTCTACTCCACCTTGATTGATCCCTGGCTCAATTACCCTATCGCCATGCTGCGCAAAGGGCCGCGTTACGCCACCACCTGGCCCCGCTGGGGGCAAACCCTGGGCGTGATGATCAAACTCAAGGATGAAATCAGCGGCTATGTGCGGGCCAAAAAGCGGGGTTTTACCATCAGCAAAGGGTTGACGCTAAATGACCAGCAGCGCGTCGCCCAGGCCGAACAAACGGCCGCCCGCATCCTGCGCAAAGCCGGCTGCGATCCGGACACCATCTTCTCCACACCCCTGCGCGGCACCCATCCCTCCGGCACGGTACGCATCGGCGGGATGCTCACGACCAATCTGGAAACGGAAATCCAAAACCTGTACGTTTGCGACGCCAGCGTCTTCCCCGAAGCCCTGGCCCGTCCCACTGTTCTGACGATTATCAGTTTGGCTAAACGGTTGGCAGAGTTTGTTCAAATCTCAGCCTGGTAAAGTTGCCGGGTACAAATTAGCGGCTGGGACACTGAAAAGTGTTGAAAGGGTGATGTTTAATTTTCCGCAATTTTACAACTGGTCAATTCATCTGTGACTTCGACAAAATCATAAGGTGCATTCCAGAGAGAAAAGTAATTTTTATCGGGCACCAATTCTATATTTGAATCAAACAGCTTGTTGAATACAACCCGAAAAGAATTGACAGGGGTAATGTTTTCGTAGAGAGCGTCATACTCGCCATCAGGGAAATAATAGGCATTCAAAATCGCCATTCGTTCCTTAAAGCATGTGTTGTTTTCCAAGACATCAAAGTCCAGCGTACTGCCCGGCCCATGATCCCCCTGGATGATGATAATGGGGGGCTGATCCGATTCGGCTAAAATGTGGTCAACTGTATTTAGCAAGAGTTTGTTGATGTGGGTAACCTGGTTCGCATATCCGGTTAAATACTGCTCCGGAGTACCCTCAAAAGCGTTACCGTCGTTGATTGAGTATGCGTAATCTGGTTGTATGGAATTTCCCTCAGCATCAAAGACAAAGGGAGGATGAGGGGCGATGATATGCCCGATGACAAATTGTGGGCCTTCTCTGGGCGCTACTGATTTGATCCCCTCAAGATTTTCTAGAATCAGGTTGCGATGACCGTCATAGGATAGATTGTTGGGCGTGAAAAAGGTAAAAATTGTATTTTCCCATAATAACGATTCAAAACTATTTAAGCCTAATGCGGCAGTATTTTTGCCTGGAGTTTGCCCAAAAGCTGTTGATGTGACGCCTTTATAAGAATCTATTATCGGCCAGTTACTATCATAAATGACGGTTTCATACCCTGCTTCTTCAAAGATTTTACGTACTTGATTTTGTTGAATTAAATAGGTTAAGGGATCACGCCGATTTAGGTCATTACCCAAAGTCTGGGCGAGTGTATCGAGGTAATCGAAGTTGAGGGAAGAGGCTAAAGATAAATAGGTTTGCATGTAGTTTGCCGAACTTTGGTTTGCGACATAAAAACCGCGATCAGTTAGACTGTCAAGAAAGTCACTGTTATCGTAATCATACATTTCTTGAAGAATATCGGAACGGCCGTAGCCATCAACAATAATATAATAAACATCTGGTAAATCATTGTTGGCGTTTGAGGTTTGAACATCCAGCGTATCTCCTGAGTTGAGTTTTTCAACTATGACAGGAGAAATTAACAGATAGCGGCCAATCTGAAACAAAGGAAAAATCACGATGACAACAGCCACAACATTGAGAAATGTCGTTAACATATCAGGACTTGATTTTACAAAACGCCATATCAACCAGGGCCCAACCAAAATAAGGGTGCAAAAAACGACTAATAACAACAAAGTTGCAATAATCGCATTATTGTCCTTCTGGATATTTTCTAACAAAATGATGATATATTTGAAAGAAAAAAGCAGAAATAGTATCCAACTAACGGCCAGTCCGGCTTTTTTGATATCCTTCATCCATAACCAAAAGAGAAGCACCAACACGGCCGTGCCGGATACGAGAATAATGGCTGCTCGTAAACCAACAACTGGCGAAATCTGGTCTAAATTGGAAGCCAATAAAGCCACAACTGGGTAGAGTGCAAATAAATAGGGATGAATAACAAATTGTCTTTTTTTCATGTGTTTGAAATGGCGATTACGGAATTTACAATAGCTTTCGAGAAAAGGACTGTCTTAAACCAAATGAAATATATCGTAATAATTTAGCAGACCCACTCAACGGTGGCGTTTCATCAAATACAAAAAACGTTCCGATTCGGGGATGCGTTGTTTTTCGATGATTTCAAATGTTTCTGCGAAGGTAGATTCAAACCCTTCTTGATGGTAATCTGTAAAAATGTCTTTTCGTCCCGCCAATAACTTCTGCACCTGAGAATCTGACTTGGGGATGAACTCAATCACCAACCAATGCCCCGCTTCGTAAAAGAATTCAGCTAGTTCTGGTAAGGGCACATTGTTGCCAATGGCCAAATGATGGATGAGCGCCAAAGCCAGTAGCGCATCTGCCGGACCTCGTTCCAATAGACCTTCTCTTTCCTGACTATGCCAACCAATTGATGGACTAGGATTGGTCAAATCCATTTGCAAAGGCAAAATATGGGTTTCTGAATAAGATTTGGTTTGCAGGTAATTATTTTCGACTGCGCTGGGATCAATGTCGAATGCAACAGTGAAGATGCCCTGGTTACTGGCCAAACGACTAAAAGTACCGTCATTGGCCCCTAAGTCCCACACCATTTTCGGTTGAATTTGTTCCAGAAAAGCCGTGATGATTTGCTGCTTTTGACTGGTAGCTGTGGTGGAATAATTTGTATTTTTATAGTAATCAGCCCATTCAGTGTCGCCACTATTCCACTTTAATTTACGCACGGTCGATTCCAGATTATCGATAATGCCAATAAAAGAATTACGGCTGAGCTTCTTTTTACTTTGCGCTGACTTTTTATGAGTTTGATCCGCATATCGCTTTTGGGCTGAGGCATGTAAATGAATATGCATCATAAGGGAGGGGGACAGACGGGTACGTATTGGTAGTAGCTTGCTTGTTAAATCAAGTGGTATACCGTATATATAGACGCGCAATAGTTTGCTCAGACGTTCGTCAGTATGCGCCATTAGAGCTAATGGCGCTAGAAAATGTTGACAAAATTGGCGGTATGCTACCCAAGGCGTCCCTTCCTGGTAGGCTTCAAAGGATAGTGTATCAATGAAGATGGGTTTGCTGTTATGAAACTGAATATTGTAGGCAGAGGCGTCTTTTAACACCATTCCTTTGGCAAGGGCCGCTTTTTGTACCGCCAATGTGGTAAGTGCTGCATCTTTTAACTGGCTGAAACTCCATTCGTATGGATAGCTGATGAAAGGAATGATTTCCGGTTGGATAATGAGATAGGCTGTTTCAATGATGGCTGGTTGTATATCAGCGGGTTGGTGGGGAATGAGCAGATCGTTGGAAATCAGGTCTTGATAAAGTCCTGAATCCATGAGCATTTGATAATCCGTTTTATATATATGATTAATTTGTCGGTAAAGTGTGTTTTTTCGGTAGAAAAGAAAACCATTTGGGTCTCGAAACGACGCCTGATGACGTGTTTTTGTGTTACTCATTGGGTTGATCACTTTTTTCGGAAACTGGATTGTCCTGGTGGTTTTTGTTGTCTTTGACGATGAAAGCGCGAATTTTTGACCAGTATGCTTTTACCACCACAATTGCGCCAACTACAAAACCGATAGCGATTTGAATGATAAAGCTGCCTGAACCGGGGTCTAAATATAATTCGGGTTTTAGTAACGAGGACAAAGAGATGGATAAAAGTAAAGTAATTGTGGCAATCATAATTTTTATTCCTTTTTACACACTAAAATAAGCTATACTGATGATAAAAGAAAGCAAGTACATTATTGTTCGCTTGAAGGGTTGCTGTAAAACAACACAGTTATCCGTTTGTTTTTTGTTCCTATGCACCGATGTGCAACATATGAATTTATGCGCAAATGAATGATAAGTTCAATAATTAAATTGTACTACAAAGGGTAATGAACCTAATATATAAGTGGCTTTTCAAATTTTGGAAAGGCTCCAGCAACATCGTCAATTGAAGAAATCTTAACACCCATCATGCGTGCCCGACTTAACCAGTTTCCCCGTATTTCCTACGGCCCGCTGCCCACGCCGCTGGAGCCATTGTCCCGGTTGACACGGCAGTTGGCCGGGCCGCAGGTGTGGGTTAAACGGGATGATGGCATTGGGCCAGGTATGGGGGGCAACAAGGGGCGCAAGCTGGGCTTTCTGCTGGCGGAGGTGCTGGCACAGGGGAAGCGGAAGGTGGCGACGTTTGGCGGCCTTCAGTCGAATCATGCCCGGATGACGGCTGCCGCCTGTGCCGGGCTGGGTCTGGAAGCGCATTTGTTTCTCTTTGAGAAACGGCCGTCCTCCCTGCAAGGCAATCTGCTGTTAGACCAACTCTTTGGAGCCAAACTCCATTTCATCCCCTTTGGCGGCGGCGGGGATGCTTCTATGACGCTGGAGCAGACGAACCGGTTAGTAAAGCTCGTGGCGCGGGCAGTGGCCGGCCGTAGCCTCTACTTCATGCCGGTGGGTGGGCATACGGTGACGGGCTGTTTGGGATACGTGGATGCGGCGCTGGAATTGCAGGAGCAGGTGGCGGCATTGGGGTTGGAAAAGGTGGCGTTGGTTACGGCCGTAGGCACAGGCGGCACGTTGGCGGGGTTAATGGCCGGATTCCACTTGCTCCAGTCGCCCATTCGTTTGCTGGGGATTGACATCGGTAAATTATGGAAAGCGTTTCCGGCCAGCATTGCCCGGCTGGCCTCTGAGTTGTGCGCGGCGTTGGGTGAACCGCACACATTTGCTCCGGCAGACGTGCCTATGATTGAGGGGACGTATGCCGGGCCGGGGTACAGTGTGTTTACAGAGGATACGGCCGTAGCCATCCGTACTTTGGCCCGAACAGAAGGCATTATTCTTGATCCCGTCTACACCGGTAAAGCATTTGCTGGGTTGCTGGATTTAATCCGGCAGGGCGCTTTTGCCCCGGATGAAACCGTCATTTTTCTACATACCGGCGGTCTGCCTGGCCTTTGGGCCTATGAACAGGAATTGAGTGGGTGAAGTCAGCTAACGGCCGTCCCGGCAATGGTTCGCTGCCGGTAAAACAACATGCTGACAAAGCAAAAGGTGCAAAGGGTGACAACCAACCCCACAACGACAAAAATGGGAGCAGTAAAGGGGATGAGGATAACCGTGGTAATCATTTCTACGGCAATGAGGATCAAAATGAAGGTGATCAACACGTCCCGGCTGATGCGGGAGGTGAAATACGCCCCCAGCGGCGCGCCAAAAATAACGATGGGGACGGCTACCAGCCAATAATTCCAGGCGACGCCTAAATCCTGTACCACAACGCCATGCAGGAAGAAGCCGAAGACGGAGTTAAGACCCATAATAATGACGGTGGTGGGGGTGCTGATTTTCTCATTAATACCGAAGGCCAGGGTGAGGGCAATGAAGGTGAGCATATCGGCCCCGGAGCCGGTTTGCGCGGAGAAAATACCGCCCAAAAGCCCAATGCCGGTAAAGAGGAGAAGGTAACGGCCGTTCCAATCCGGTAATTCCTGCTGTGGCGGGCATTTCAAGACCCAGCGCGAGGTAAACAAAGCCACGCCAAACGCTGTAGCCCCTAACGTGAACAAAATACGGGGATACGGATTGGGCAGCACCAGCCAAAACGTACCCAAAGTTGTGCCCAAAAAGCCGCCCAGCGTCACCCATAAAATCACTCGCGGCAGCACCTTAATGCGCTTTGCCCAAATGAGAACGCCGGCCATCGTCATACCCACCGCCTGAATCATAAAGCCAAAATTGCGTGAATCGGCCGCTGGGATGTGCAGTACCTTTGTGAAAACGGGAAAAGCTACGGCCGCGCCGCCCTGGGGTGTGGCTCCGGCAACGAAGGAACCAAACAACATCGTCAGGGAAATGGGCCAATACGTCTGGAACAAATGCCAGCTATTAGAGACGAGCATATAAATAAACCAACTGCCCACGATGAGAGCCAGCAGCGCTGGATACAACCAGCGGCGCACAGGCCATTTTTGCACAGCGTAAGATACGGTCGTATTCAGTTTGGATTCGGTTCTCACAGGGCAATCTCCTTGTTTCCCAGGCAGCCCGCCAGAGTGGCAGGCGAAGTCAGCCAACAGGAATAAGGGTAGCACTCTGGTTTTTTGGGGACGTAAGGGGTCTTACATTAGGCGAGGGTTAGGCTGGCGACGAGGAGGTTCAGGGCGGTGGGCAGTTCGTGCCGGCCGGTTTTGGCGCCGATGTCAATGTCCAGCAGGTGGTGGTAGATTTGCTCCAGTTGGTTGAGGCTGAAGCCCTGGCT
>JAJRTP010000204.1 GCA_024278255.1 Chloroflexota bacterium
CCTTGTCATTGACCGGGACTTTGTCACCTAATTCAGTCAGACTCTTTTCTACGGCGTAAATCAGTTGATCGGCCTGGTTGCGGGCTTCGATCAGTTCGCGCAGTTGTTTGTCTTCTGCTTCGTGCGCCTGCGCTTCCCGTACCATCTGGTCTACTTCTGTGTCAGACAGGTTGGTGGAGGCTGTGATCTGAATCTGCTGCTCCTTACCGGTCGCCTTGTCTTTGGCCTTGACGTGCAGGATATCGTTGGCGTCAATGTCGAAGGTCACTTCGATTTGCGGGATACCGCGCGGCGCTGGGGGAATGCCGTCCAGGCGGAAGTTGCCCAGCGTTTTGTTGTCTTTGGCCATGGGCCGCTCGCCCTGCAATACGTGGATGTCTACGGCCGTCTGGTTATCTTCGGCCGTGCTGAACACCTCGGTTTTAGCCGAAGGAATGGTCGTATTTCGCGGGATCAGCGTCGTCATGACGCCGCCCAATGTTTCCAGACCCAGGCTCAACGGTGTCACATCCAGCAGGAGGACATCCTTGACGTCGCCAGCCAAAACACCGCCTTGAATAGCCGCACCCAGGGAGACAACCTCATCCGGGTTGACGCTCTTGTTCGGCGCTTTATTGGTCAGATTTTGCACCAGTTCCTGAATCATCGGCATCCGGGTAGAGCCGCCGACCAGAATAACTTCATCAATATCACTAGCAGTCATACCGGCATCTTTCAACGCTTTCCCGAACGGGCCTTTGCAGCGCTGCACCAGGTCTTCTGTCAACTGCTCAAATTTGGCCCGCGACAGGGACAACTGCAAATGTTTCGGTCCGCTGGCGTCAGCAGTGATAAAGGGCAAATTGATGTCACTTTCCATTAAGGTAGACAATTCTACTTTGGCTTTCTCGGCCGCTTCGCGCAGACGCTGTAATGCCTGGCGGTCCTGGCTCAAGTCAATACCCTGATCTTTCTTGAATTCGTCAATCATCCAATGGACAATGCGTTCGTCCCAGTCATCACCGCCCAAATGGGTGTCGCCGTGCGTGGACTTCACTTCCACCACGCCATCGCCCACTTCCAGAATGGACACGTCGAAGGTACCGCCGCCCAGATCAAAGACCAGGATGGTTTCGTCTTTTTGTTTGTCTAACCCATAGGCCAGGGCTGCGGCCGTTGGTTCGTTGATAATACGTTTCACTTCCAGACCGGCGATTTTACCGGCGTCTTTGGTCGCTTGCCGTTGGCTGTCATTGAAGTAAGCCGGTACGGTGATAACAGCCTGGGTGATGGGTGTGCCCAAGTAAGCTTCTGCATCTCTCTTCAATTTTTGCAAAATGAAGGCAGAAATTTCCTGCGGCGAATAATTTTTGTTGACGACAGGTATATGAACGCGGGCGTCGCCCTGCGGTCCGGCCACGATCTCATAAGGAACCATTTCTATTGTTTCCTTGGTTTCCGGATCGTCAAAGCGCCGTCCCATCAGACGTTTGATGGAGTAGACGGTGTTTTCCGGGTTGACAACAGCTTGTCGTTTGGCTGTTTGACCTACCAGGCGTTCACCTTTCTTGTTAAATGCTACTATTGAGGGAATTGTGTTACCACCCTCAGCCGAAGGAATAACAACTGGGTCTCCGCCTTCCATCACAGATACGACAGAGTTCGTTGTTCCTAAGTCAATTCCAATAATTTTGCTCATTTTGTGGCACCTCTTTTTAATTTTTTATTGCTTCATTATAATTTGGGTAGTTCTTACCGACCGGGTAGGCCAGTGAAACCTGTTTACTATTTTAGGGAATTATGTTAGAAGTATGTTGGATGTGCGTTAGAGAACTGTTTGATCGGCAAAATTGAGGTTGTTTTGGACAAAATGATGCAGGATAAGGCGATATTTCAATTGTTTTTGGTGGGTGATGGACGGGTACGGCCGTTACCCATCCCGGACTCAGCCAAAACATTCGAAGAAATGCTGGTCGGGTATCCCCTGGGCGTGTATTCCGCCTTTCGCACATTTGAGCATAACAAGTTTCTTTACCTGGAAGCGCATCTGGACAGACTGCGCCAATCCGCGTCTCTGTTAGGCTGGGATTATCAATTGGCGGAAACACCTTTGCGTTATGCCTTACATCAGATTTGCACGGCGTATCCGCTGCCGGAGGCGCGGGTGCGGGTGGATGTGCTGGCAGAACCGTTAGCCCTTCAGAAGACGTCAGGCCGCTTGCTGATTAGCCTGATGCCTTTCACGTCGCCGCCGGAGGCGTATTATCGGGAGGGCATACGGGTGGATGTGGTGTCAGGTCTACACCGGGATGAGCCGCAGGCCAAAACGGCCGTATTCGCCCAACACCGCCGCCAATACCAAAAGAGCAGCGACGTGTATGAATATCTGATGCTGGACGATAACGGCCGTATCCTGGAAGGCTTAACCTCCAATTTTTATGCCGTGCAAGATGGTGTTTTGCGTACTGCCGGTACAGGCATCCTGGAAGGCATCACCCGCAAAATCATCCTCAATCTGGCCGGTGAACTGAGTATCCCCGTCCGGTTAAATGCCGTCCACATGGATGAACTCCCCCATTTGCAGGAAGCGATGATCAGCAGCTCTTCACGGGCGGTATTGCCTGTGGTGCAAATTGGCGGGCAAAAGGTGGCTGACGGCCGTCCCGGCCCTGTGTACCGCCGGTTATTGGCCGCGTATAATCAATTTGTGGCGCGGGAAGTGAAAACGGCCGTGTAGCCAGTCAGGCTGTCTCAGAAAACATGTTCACAATTGCATTTATCTCTGGTACAATGACCCTCTGGTTGCCCACACTATTTAGCAAAACGAGGAACGCTCCATGGATGTTTTCCAGCTTCGCCAAGACCTCATTCAAGATTACAATGCCTACATTCGCAGCGTCATCTAAATTCAAGATAGTCGGATTCTTTCCCATGTAGAAGAAGTGCTCAAAAGCGGCACGCTTTGGCCCGATCCCCTTATTCAGCTTAATCCTGCCTTTGCCCCCGATCTCTGAGAGCATTCCCGATTTATTTTCTGAACTTTCATGATCGGGCTGGGGGAGAGGTTGGTGTGCATAGATACGTTACTTGAAAGAATTGCCGACTATAGTCAAAAGCAGGGCAACAGCAGGTAAAAATCAAAAGAGAGCAAATAATGGTTAAGATATGCTCGCGCTGGGGATTACAATTCACGATGAGGTCAACACGATATGTTACACTCTTAAACCTATATTTCGCACGTTAAAAATCGAATAGAGAGATAAAAGTGGCGAAGGTACTCACTTGATGGCAAAGTAGAAGGTGACAACCCTACTTACCGGAGTACCTTCGCATGAATTTTGCCACG
>JAJRTP010000205.1 GCA_024278255.1 Chloroflexota bacterium
AAGAAGGCCAAAAACGGCCGTCGCCCCGTCCGATTAGCTTTTCGAGCCGATGATCCGGCTATTGCCACCCACGTTAAACCCCTCACCCATTCCTTTTTTCAACAAGACGATCTGCTGCTGGCCGACTTATGGTATTTGCCTCAAGGTTTATCCCAAAGTCTGGAAGCCAAACCGCTGGTTATAAAAACAAAAGCTCGGGAACGGGGTTATTATCACGTGCCGCCCTACATGGCTACGGAATTTGGCGATCTGGTTTATCAATTACCCCGCCGGGTGTTTGTGCTGGTGGAAAATTGGGTACACGTTTTCATTGCCGATATTTTACTGGGGGTGTTTACGCGGGGCGCTAATATCGAAGACCGTATTAAGGAAGATTGGCTTTACCGCCTGAAAATTTTGTCGCGGGCTGTAATTCAGCAGAAACGGGTATTGTCCAGCGATGAATTGGTGCGGGTGGGGAATAATGTGCATATTGACCCTACGGCCGTCATCCACGGCTACACCACAATCGGCGACAACGTAACCATCGGGGCCGGTGCGGTGATAGACAACTGTATTATTGGCAGCAACGTCACCATTTCGCAGGGGTGTCAACTGTTGCTTAGCGTCGTCGGAGACGGCTGTTTCCTGCCTTTCCGGGCGGCATTGTTTATGACCACTCTGATGGAAAACACGTCCGTAGCCCAAAACACCTGCTTGCAGTTATGCGTCATAGGGCGCGATTCTTTCATTGGGGCCGGCAATACATTCACTGATTTCAATATTCTAGGCGGCCCGCTCAAAACTATGAATGCCAAAGGAGAATTAGAAGCGACCAACTTGCTCGTTTTAGGCGGCTGTGTCGGCCATCACTGCCGGTTGAGTTCCGGTTCCATCATCTATGCCGCCCGCACCATTGAATCAGACGTGGTACTTATTGCCAATGATGACCACCAATTCATCACCAAAAACGTAGCCTATGAACAGAGCGATCATATCAAATTCCCTCAATACAATTACCCCCGGCTATATCCGCGGGAAGATGGCACATGAACCATGACAAGGGACAGATTTACCATTGAACCAACGTTCAATTAAACTAAACTCAATTATTATGGAAGACTCTTTCGCTTTTATCATTCATCCTATCAATCCCAAACGGGATGTAAGCCGGAAATACCCTGCTTTGGGGAAACTACCTGCCTGGTTGATTGATTATCTGTCCTTGTTTTTCCCCCCTGTTTATATATCAGAAATAAAGGGCATACAATCTGCAGCAAACGGCCGTAAAATCAAAGGTTGGTTCATCGCCTGCCCCCTCACGCCAACCCGCATGATGGGCCTGCCGCCCAAAGTCGTCTACAAAAAGATCATACAGACCGGCAAGCTGGCGGAAAAACTGGGGGCACAACTGCTGGGACTGGGCGCATTCACCTCCGTTGTAGGCGATGGCGGCATTACCATTGCCCGAAATCTGGACATTCCCGTAACCACAGGGGACAGCTACACCGTCGCCCAGGCTGTCCGGGCTATTGAGCAAGCGGCCGTTGTCATGGAGAAACCCTTAAAGGAATCTACCGTCGCCGTTGTGGGGGCCACCGGCGCCATTGGTTCCGTCTGTGCCCAAATATTGGCCGGGCAAAGCGACAAAATAATTCTCATTGGCCGTCGCCAGGATAAGTTGAACGAAGTCGCCGCAAAAGTGCGCCAAGCCGGCTGCCCTCAAGTAACCGTCACCAACCACATGAACCAACTGGCTCAGGCCCATTTCATTATCACTGTTACCAGCGCCGTCGAAGCCGTCATTGAACCACAACATCTGCGGCGGGGCGCAGTCGTTTGTGATGTGGCCCGCCCCCGGGATGTTTCCCAACAGGTAGCAGAGCAACGACCCGACGTTCTGGTTATAGAAGGGGGCATGGTTAAAGTACCGGGAAGTGTGGATTTTGGCTTTAATTTTGGCTTTCCGCCGCAGATGGCTTACGCTTGTATGGCAGAGACGATGGCCCTGACGCTGGAACAGCGATACGAATCTTACACTCTGGGGAAAGAGGTAACATTGTCGCAAGTACAGACAATTGATAAAATCGCTGAGAGACATGGCTTCCAGTTGGGTGGCTTCCGCAGCTTTGAACGAGCTATAACCGACGAGGAAATTGCCCGCATTAAAAAACTTAGTCTGTCACCAAATGATAATCAATTATCTATTACCATGGATCCAATCAAACATTTTAATCCAGTAGTTCTATAATTGCCGAGGAAAGAACTCATGAGTAACGGCCGTATTCTAATAGTCGAAGATGATTTTGACATTTCCAACATGCTGCGCATCTTTTTTACCGGTCAGGGGTACAACGTAGACGTCGCCGACCGCGGCCTCGACGCCCTGGACTTGTGCCGCAAAAAGCTGCCCGATCTAATCGTATTAGATATCATGCTGCCCGATATGGACGGCTATGCTGTCTGCAAAGATTTGCGTACCACCACCCGCACCAGCCACATCCCCATCATTTTTTTGACCCAACGGGATGATCGCAGCGACAAGATCGCCGGGCTGGAGCTGGGCGCTGACGACTACATCACCAAACCGTTTGACATCGAAGAACTTAAACTGCGCGTGCGTACCGCTATCAACGTCCACAAACGGCTCAACATGACCGATCCGACAACGGGATTGCCCAGCAGCCGCCTTATTGAGGAACAGTTACGCACCCTGATGCGCACCAGCGGCTGGACATATTTCCAGATTGGTATTGACAATATCGAACCCTTTAATGACGAGTATGGCTTTGTAGCTCGTGATGAAGTATTGCGCTTTACCGCTATGCTTCTCAATGAAGTTGTGGATGAATACGGCACACTGGACGATTTCATAGGCCATGCCAGCAGCTATTCATTTGTTCTGATTACCATGTCAGATGAAGCCAAAACAATTGAGGAGCAACTGCGCCAACGGTTTAATGAAGGCATTCTATCCCATTATAATTTCATGGATCGGGAAAATGGGGGCATCACAATGTCGGATGGCGCCCTGGCCCCTTTAATGACACTATCCATCGGCATCGTATCCGATAAATCCGGAGCCATTGATATTCGGGAAGTTACCGAAATGGCTTCTGAAAAACGGCGTCAGGACAGAGAAAACAGATAAGGCTGCCCTCCCTAAGCAGTAATTTACTAATTTAATCAACCGTACCGGTAGTAATAAACGGCTGAGGTTCAGAGAACGCAATGGAAAAAGAATTAACCTCGGCTATGGCCTGGAACCTCCTGGATGATCTGGATGATGGCGTTATTGTAGCCGACATGAACGGTTTCGTTTTATACAAGAACCGCGCGGCACTTTCATTATCAGGTCTCGAAGATGAGGCAAGCTCATTAGCCCGGATAGAAACATATTTTGCGCCAGAAGCGGAGTGGAGCGACTTGCTTGAGCCGCCAAAAGATATGAGTTTGCCCTCTGTTAACGGCCGTACCCTCCTGGCTCACGCCAAAAACATCTTGCTGGATGGTGATACCCTCATCCAAATCCGCCTAACCCCAGATCAGTCCCAACCGGCCACAAGCCAGGAAAACCCTACAACTGCACTGGATCAGTTAGCGACTTTAACCGGTATCAACCGGGCGGAAGATTTCAATCAGAAATTGCAAAGGCTGGTAGATGGCTTGCAGGAAACGGGCTGGAATCGGGTCGGTTTAACCTTGCGGGATGAAAATTTCAACCCCACTCAAATCATCACGGCCGGCTTTACCGATAAAGAATTGGCCTATATCCGGGAACATATGCTGCCGGCCGATTTTTGGCTGACTTTGTTTAATGACGAATCATTGCAGCGTTTCCAGCACGGGAACTGTTATTTTGTTCCTGGTACAAGCGCCTGGTCACAAGAAAATTTACAAAACATATTGCCCGATCCCCAAGCTGAAATAAACGGCAAGGAGGAGATGTGGCATCCGAAAGATTTGCTGTGTGTGCCGCTATATGATCGCAAACAGCAGCGGATTGGCATGATTGGACTGGATCAACCGGCAAACGGCCGTCGCCCCCACGACGTCACTTTCCGCACGCTTGAACTATACGCCCAATTCGCCTCCTCTATTATCGAAAATGCCCGGCTGGTAGAAGAATCTATAGTCAGCAGCCAGGAATCTGAGATTTTACTAGACGCCAGCAATGCTTTTTCCAGCACGCTGGACAAAGCCACCATTCTGGAGATGCTGGGACAACACATGCTCCGCGCTGTTAAAGCAGATGGTTACACCATTTACCAATGGCACAGCACTGAGAACAGCCTGACCGTTCTGAAAGATTTCGCCACGGATGGCAATGGTAAAACGACGCCGGCAGGCACGGCCGTACCCCTCAACGCATCCGATATTTTGGACGATGTGCTGCAACGGCAAACGGCCGTCATCTTCCCCGTCAGCGAAGAAACTGCATCACCCCTGCCCCCACCTCCCTGGCTCAACCCTGAAAAGAACTGCACCTGCGCCTTCATTCCCCTGGTCATGACCGACGAAACATTCGGTCTTATCCACATTGTCAACCAAAACTACAAAGAACACTTCAACACACGCTCCTTGCGTCTGCTGGAAGCCATCGCTAACCAGGCCGGCACGGCCCTGGAAACCTCTCTCATTTTCGAAGATACCTACGAACGGGAACGATTCTACGGGGCCTTGGGCAATGTCAGTCTGGCACTCAACTCCACTTTAGATAAAGATACGATTCTCAATCTGATTTGCAGTGAAAGCCTCCGTATCTTCAACGTTGGCGGCGCTTATATCTGGCAGCTAAAAGGCGACCAATTCATAGGCAGCGCGGCCAGCGGATTAGGCGAAAAAGAATTTATCAACGCCATTTTGCCAGTCTCCGATCCAGCCGGCAGCCAGACATTTGTGCATCACATCACCTCTACAGGGACAGCCGCTTACGCCAATCAACTCCAGCAAAGCGGGCAATTCGCCATTCATCTGCCGCAAGCTGAAAAAATCCAGGCTGTGTTAGGCGTTCCGTTGGAGCAAGAAGGCAATCTTATCGGTGTCCTCATTCTGGCCGATACCCTCAACCCCGACCGTTTTACCGACAAAGACATCGCCCGCGCCACGACCTTTGGCGTACAGGTAGCCATCGCCCTGCAAAACGCCAAACTATTTGCTGAACTGCGCGCTCTGAATGAAAAACTGGACATTCATGTAGCCCAGCGTACTCAGGAACTGCGCGAAGAAAGCAATCGCGTCAAAATCCTGCTGCGCATCACCTCGGAACTATCCGCCAGTCTGGATCAGGATCGCGTGTTGAGTCAGGCATTGAAACTGGTGAATGAAGTTGTCAATGGCACCGATGGCGTGATTTTGTTGATAGACCAGGAAGCGGGTGAATTTATTTTCCGCGCATCTCTCTCCCAAACATCACCCATGTCGCCTAAAGGCATTCCCAGCGGTCTGAGAATGGATGAGGGGCTGGCCGGCTGGATGCTGGACAATCGTTCTGCCGTTATTGTTCACGACACCAAAGAAGACCCGCGTTGGGTTTCACGCGATACCAGCAAAGATTATCAATCCGTTCTGGGCGTCCCCCTCATTTCCGGCGAGGAAGTGATTGGCGTTCTGATGATGTTCCATTCAGAAGCAAACGCTTTCACAGCCCAGCAGTTAGACCTGGTAGAAGCAGCCGCTATTCAAGTGGCGAATGCCATTAACAACGCCAGTCTGTATGAACTGATTTTTGAACAGGCAGAAAAACTGGGTTCCATGCTGCGCAGCGAGATTATTCAAACAGCTAACCTGCAAGCGATTGTAGAAAGTATTGCTGACGGCGTTATCGTAGCCAATAATGAAAACACCATCGAAATGGCTAATATGCCGGCTTGCAACATCCTGGATATTCCCCGCGACCAGTTGTTAGGTAAGTCGGTCAATGAGTTGTTGGGCTTATACGGGCAGTTCGGCGAATCCTGGATTGCTACGATGGAGAGTTGGGCCAGAAATGCCGATGAGATTAAACAATGGACTTATCTGGCAGATCAATTGAGCATTGAAGACAAGTTCATCAGCTTACATTTATCGCCTATTTTGTCTGAAGGGCATTTTTTCGGCACGGTCTCTATTTTCCGTGATATTACCAAGGATGTGGAACTGGACCGGCTAAAGAGTGAGTTTGTCTCCACGGTTTCCCATGAATTACGCACCCCGATGACTTCTATTAAGGGGTACGCAGATTTGATGATTATGGGCGCCGCCGGGGCCATGACGGACTCGCAAATGCGTTATTTGCAGGTGATTAAGAATAATGCGGACCGGCTGCATAATCTGGTGAATGATTTGCTGGATATTTCGCGCATTGAAACGGGCAAGACGACGCTGGATTTACGGCCGTTAGACATACCCCAAATTATCGCCGAAAGCCTCGAACATTTGGAAGGTCGCATTCAACACGAAGATAAACAGTTGCAAATCGACACCCAAATTGCCCCCGCCTTGCCCCTGGTCAATGCCGACCACGCTCGTATCATTCAGATATTAACCAATTTATTGGATAACGCCTTCAACTACACACCGGAAAATGGACAAATCAGCGTCATCGTAGAACCAGGGAAAAATTACGTTTACATCAGCATAGTCGATACCGGCATTGGCATCGCCGAAGAAAACCAGAATAAAATTTTCGACCGTTTCTTCCGCTCCGAAGATGCTGATGTGCAGAAAGTAGCCGGTACCGGTCTGGGTCTGTCCATTGTGCGCAGTCTGGTAGAAATGCACGGCGGCCATCTGCAAGTGGAAAGCCAGCCAGATCAGGGCAGCACATTTACATTCAATCTACCCATCGTCGTAGAAGACAGCGATCCAACTTGATAGTTGATGAAGAAGATATTATGACAAAAATCCTAATTGCCGAAGACGATCAAGACATACGGGAACTCATTGTTCTAACACTTCAATTTAATGATTTTGAAGTAAACAGCGCGGCCGATGGGGCCGCGGCCGTGGAAGCTGCCCAAAAAGATGCCTACGACATCATTTTGATGGATGTACGTATGCCCCGTATGACCGGCTACCAGGCTTGCCGGGTACTGAAAGAGGATGAAGCTACCAAAGACATTCCAATTATTTTTCTATCGGCCAAAGGGCAAGAGCAGGAAATTCAAAAAGGACTGGATGCCGGTGCAGCAGACTATATCTTAAAACCATTTGCGCCTGATGTTTTGGTAAAAACCATCAATGAAGTTTTAGCAAGGGATAAAGCAGCATAATCAGGTAATGATCCAGACATGAGCATTACGACCGTAGGCGACCACCTCATACATTACGAAGTCCTGGGACGCGGCAAGCCCCTGATATTTATTCATGGCTGGCTCGGTTCCTGGCGTTATTGGTGGCCGGCTATGCAGGGCATGGCAGCCCATCAATACCGTTCCTTTGCCTTCGATCTGTGGGGTTTTGGTGATTCCAGTAAAGCGCCAGAAATGTATTCTGTCCAATCTTACGTTGAGATGCTAGATCGATTTATTGAACGTTTGGGTGTAGCGCCGCCAGTAACGCTTGTGGGTCATTCCTTGGGTGGGACTGTAGCCTTGCAATACACTTTGAAATATCCGGAAAATGTAGACCGAGTATTTACCGTAGCTTTACCTACTACCGGCAGCACACTTAACGAGCGGTTGGTTAACAGTGAACCGGAAAATTTTTTGAACAAGGTAGTCAACAACAATGTGGCAGAAGTGGGTTCTGAGATTCGTAAGACAGATCAGGCAGCTTTTAATACATTAGCCCAAGAGATACAGGGCAACAATCTAACGTCCAAGCTGGTTAGCTTTCCCCGGCCGTTACTCATGCTCTACGGCGGTCAGGACAACGTCATCCAGCCCCCGCCACCTGACTTGCAGCAGCAAGAAAACAACCGCGTCTATATCTCCCTGGATGAATGCCATCATTTCCCCATGCTGCAAAAGTCAGACATCTTCAACCGGCTGCTGCTGGACTTTATCCTGGCCGGCGACGACCTGTCCAGCCTGGCCCCCAAAGAATACTGGAAACGCCGCATCCGCTGAATGGGTGATTTTGCCAAATCGCCCAACACCCAATTGACCATTTCCCCTCAATTATGTATAGTGTTACCAGGCTCGCTGCCTGGCGCAGCAACGCCCACCATTGTGTATTTCCCCACAATTCAAACCGCAGATTTCGCAGATTTGATCTGTGAAACCAACGAAATCTACGGTTTCCAGTTACGAGGAGTAACCAGAGATGAGCGAATTCAAGTTTGAAGCCTGGCCCACAGAATTTATGAGCATTAACCAATATTTCGGGGCGAATCCGCAAAATTATGCCCAGTTTGGTCTGCCCGGCCATGATGGGGTAGATATTATGGCGCCCGAAGGCAGTAAAGTATTTGCCGTCGCCGATGGGTTGGTCAGCACTGTCCAAAACGATCCGAATAAGCATAATTATGGTATCCACATCCGCATTGATCATCAGGATGATTACCAGACCGCTTATGGCCACTTGCAGAAAACTCTGGTGCGGGCCGGCCAACAGGTAAAAGCGGGACAGCTTATTGGGCTGGCAGACGATACAGGAAACAGCTTTGGCTCTCATTTACATCTGGCGCTCAAACGCAAAAACCGCAAATATAAAAATTGGCCTTTTAATTTTTTCGACCCGACGCCTTTTTTACTGCCGTTGATGGGCTGGAAACGGCCGTCCGGCCCCTACATTGACGGGTGGGCTTATAGTTCCGGCATTACCATCGTTGACGAACTGGCGCAAGCCAATGCCGGTGGGATCAATCTGCGAAAAACGCCCAGCATTGGCGGAAAACTGATTGATCTTGTGCCCGGTGGTTCCCTTATGATTGTGATGGGACGAGAACGCAATGGCTACACGCCGGTTCAAGTGCCCATCGCCTCCCTGAGCAATGTGCCTGACCCGGAACCGCCGCCACCGCCGCCGCCTACCGAACTGGAAGATACGGTAACTGGCTGGCCCTGGACAAAATACCTGACTGTCATCGGCAACAACCAGGCTGTAGTGGGACAATACGGCATCAACTTACGAGCCGCGGCCGAGCGTAAAGGAGACAACATTGGCCTGGTTAAAGGAGGGGTGACGGTCATCATCACCGGGTCGCCCAGGGGCGAATATACGCCGGTACAGGTACGCCGTCTGGACTTTTCCGGGCCGGTGAGTTTGCCGGAGGGGGGAACAGAACCGCCGCCGGCGCCGCTACCCGTCTCACCCAAGAACACGGTGTTGGGTTGGGGGTTTACGCAAAATCTGACGATTAACGGCCGTCAAGCCATCTCCGGCCGTTACGGCACCAATCTGCGCAGCAAACCCCAACGGAACGGGGCATACATGGCTCTCTTTGCGGAAGGGGGCGTGGCAGAAGTAGCCGGATTGGCCGAAGGCGCGTATACGCCGCTGCGCGTCCCCCGCCAATATCTGCAAAAAATGGTCTCTCCCCTGCCCCGCGCCAAAAAACCGCAGCCGTTTCCGGATGACAAACCGCCCACACCACCCGCTCCTACACCAGACACGACGCCGGGCTGGGCGTTTACAGCGGCGATAGATGCAGACGGGGGCACGGCCGTTGCCGGCCCCTACGGCATCAATTTACGCAGCGCGCCCCGCCGCGATGCGGAAAACAAAGGATTTGTCCCCGCCGGAACGCCCATGACTATTACCGGCGGACAAATGGGTGAATACACACCGGTGCGGGTAGACGACGCCATCATCCAGCCACCGTATGACCCCAACAAACTACCCAAACCAGGTGACCAGCCTCCGCCCCCCGGTGAACCGGTTTTAGGCAGCACCCGCATTGGCCTGCATACCTCTGCCGATCCCGGTATTTCTCAGGCAGAAATTGAAGAGTTTAAGGCGATGCGGCCGGGCATGATTAAGGTTTTGTCACTGCATGACCCCAACGCCATAAAAACCTTGTCCCAAAACCACCCGGACGCCAAATGGATTGTGCGCGCTTTTCTCTCCTTCGAGGCCGGAGGCAGAGTACGCAATCTCAGCCCGACCCGCTTTGTTAAGGATACGTTGAGCGACGTCAAGCGCACTCTCAAGGCCATTGGCAAGAACCATAACGTGGTGGTGGAACTGCACAATGAACCGAACCTGGTGCCGGAAGGGTTGACGGGCGCGTGGCGGAATGGCGCTACGTTTGCCGATTGGTGGCTGGATGTGCTGGAACGGTATCGCAAAGCCATTCCGGGGATGCGTTTTATTTATCCGGGATTGTCGCCGGGCACGGCCGTAACCGGACTCAAACAAGACCATGTGCAGTTTGCCGAAGCCAGCCGCGCCGCCATCGAAGCGGCCGACGGCCTGGGCGTTCACCTCTACTGGTCACACGTGTACCCCATGCAATGGTCGCTCAACGTTCTGGATGATTACATCAGCCGCTTCCGTTCCAAACCCATCTGGGTGACAGAGGCCAGCAACAACAAGGGCGGCACACCTGTCCACAAAAAGGCGCAGCAATACCTGAAATTCTGGCAGGAATTGCAAAAACGACCCACCGTAGAGGGGGTGACTTACTTTGTGGCTTCGGCCAGCAATCCCCTGTTTAAGGAAGAAGTATGGGTAGGTCGCGGCATTGGCCGGTTGGTGGGGAAGAGATAATTTTGTGACAAGGTGGAGGGCAGCAACGGATTAAAAAAATAAACAGAATTCCCCTTGCCGTGAATCTCAATATCCTCCCAGACAAACTCCTGGCGGATGAAACGGAATCCGGCCTGCCACGCCAGTTACAGACGCCGCTAACAAAATTACCAATCGCCGCCAATGCCAAAATCTACGCATAGGGCAGCATTATAGTAGCGTGCTTACAACATGGCGAATACGATTAGACTTTGATTATCGTCCAACTCAGATTCGCTATGTTGACCTGCTGAATTTGCCACCATTTTCCCCAAAACGGTATAATACCGGTATGCACCCAGCCATTGACGCAACCACACGTGCCCTGGAACGCACACTGGAC
>JAJRTP010000206.1 GCA_024278255.1 Chloroflexota bacterium
CTGCATCATAGGCCGCAAACTGCGCCCGGCAAACGTCTCCGACACAGGCAGCCCGGCCAGTTCGCAAAATGTCACGGCCAGATCGAGACTGTGAACCACGAAAGCGTCGCTCACCTGCCCCGGAGCCATCCCCGCCGGCCAACGCATCAGGAGCGGCACGCGCACCACATCATCGTACAGGATAAAATGCTTGTCCAACATGCCGTGCCCGCCGCACAGATCGCCGTGATCCGTGCTGTAGACGACCACTGTATTTTCGGCCAGACCCAGCCGATCTAGTTCGTCCAGGATACGGCCGATTTGGGCGTCCAGCAGGCTAATTTCCCCCAGATAGGCGCTGACCACCGGCGACCAATCTTCCCACAACCAGCCATCCACCTGCCAGGTGCGCCGCTGCTGCCCCTGAATGTATGGCTTGCCCACGAGGGGATCGGGAAAGCTGGGCCAGGGCAGGATTTCCTCCGGCGGGTACAGGGAAAAGTACGGTTCCGGCACGACGTTGGGCAGATGGGGTTCGGACGGGTCCCAGCGGATGTGGAAGGGCATCTCTCGCGTCCGGCTTTCTTGTAACATGCGGATAACTTGATCTGCGCCCCAGGCCAACCGGGATTGATCGGGCGTGATGTGGGGGTCTACTTCGCCCAGCCAGCCGCGCTCGCGGGGCCGGGGCAGGATGCCCTGCCCGGCACGCCACGATTCGTAGGAGTGAGTGGTCTCATCCCGTTCCCAGCCGTGAAAGCCGTAAACGGCCGTACCCTTAAAAGGGCCTTCTTCCACGACGTATTCGTGAAAGCCAAAATCCAGGGCGTCTTTGCTGGGATGGACGTGCCATTTGGCGACGTAGCCCAGCCAGTAACCACCGTCACGCAAAACCTGGCTGTAAGTGGGGAGATCATCGGCAAACGGCCGTGGCGCTTCGCTGTGCCAGTTGGAGATGGCTAAATGCTGGGTGGGCCATTGGCCGGTAAGCAGGCTGGCGCGGGCCGGTGTGCAAAGGGGAATGGGCGTGTAAGCCTGCCGGAAGTTGATCCCCTCGGCAGCCAATCTGTCCAGGTGTGGCGTTTGCAGCAGGGGATGACCGTTGGCCCCTACGCAATCATAGCGGTGCTGGTCGGAGTGGATGAAGAGGATATTGGGCTGATTCACGAGGCAGCCGCCTCCCAATCGGTGAGATAGGCGTGGCACATATCGCCCAGGCCGGCCGGATTGAGGAAAAATTCGGCGATGGAGGGGACGGTTTGTAAACAGGCGTTGGGGAAGGCCACGGTCATGCGTACTGCCAGTTCCATGGGGTGCAGGGGATCATCCGGCCAGGCGATGAGGTAAACCGGCACGTTCAGATCGCTCAGGACGGCCAGATCGCCGAAAAGCACCCAATCTATGACAGTTTGGAAAGCAGTGGCCAGGCTGGCCGGATCGTGGCTGCGGCGCACTTCTTCCAGGTAGGCCATGAGTTCTGCGGACATGCCCATTTCGCGCTGTTCGACGGCCGTTTTTTCCATAAATGCGTCCATGCCCTCGTTGGCAATCAGTTCCCCATTAGCGCGTATGATCTCCTCCTGAGCATTGGGGGCGTCGCCAAAGGCAGGAGCAATGAGCAGCAGCGCCTCTACCCGCTCCGGCCATTGCAAAGCAAAAGTGAGGGCGGTCGCCGCCCCCATAGATTCGCCGCCGATGATGGCTCGCTCGATACCCAGCTCATCCAGCACAGCGGCAATATCCCCGGCCATCAGCGCGGGGTCGTACAGGGCGGGGTCGGTGACGGGGCTGGAAGCGTTGTGGCCGCGCTGGTCGAAGGCGATGATCTGGTAATGATCGGCCAGATGACGGAATTTGTTGATACCGCTCTGCCGCCAGCCGGAGAGACCGTGCGCCCAGATTAACGGCCGTCCCTCCCCCACAATTTCCACAGCAATCTGCAAGCCAGCCGACTCTACAAAAAAGTTATCCATCATCAACCTCCCCCTTTTTGTGCCCAAAGCCGCCACACCTTCTCGACTTCTTCTTTGTTGACTTCCCGATAATGGGTCAAGCCGTCCCGCTCCAGGTAGATACGGCCGTCCAAAAATTCGTCCCCCAACTCATCCAGCCACTGCTGCAAGCGGGATTCAAGTTCTGCCAGCAGCCCCTTTTGAGCGGGATCGTCTATCAGGTTACGCATCTGAAACGGGTCAGTGTCATTGTCGTAAAGCAGCCAGGGACCAGCCAGATTGCGGACGTAGGTGTAGCGACTCGTGCGTAAACCGCGATAGGGTTGAATCTCGTTGACGAGCAGTTCCCAGGAGGCGGCCGGAAGATTTAATAAAGCGGCTTCGCCGCCATCAGGCTGACATTCGTCCCGGAAGTAAGGAGACCAGTCACGCCCCTGTACCACATCGGGAATGGGCAAGCCACACAGCCCCAACAGCGTGGGCATGATGTCCGGCGCGTCTACCGGCAGCGGTAATTTCAGCCCTTCCTCCCCAGTCAATTGCGGCCAACGGAGCAAAAAGGGAACGCGAATGGATTCCTCCCAGGGGTAGCCTTTGGTTTGGACAGCCTGACATTCCAGCATATCCCCATGATCGGCGGTGAAGATGAAGATGGTGTTTTCTTCGATGCCGGCCTCTCGAATTGCCTGCCGCACAATCGCCAAACAATCATCAAGCGCGGCAATGTGGGCGTAATAACCACGCAAAGCTCTGGTCGCTTTTTCTCGCTGTTCCGGGGGCACGTTGGGGCGCAGGGTGATGGGGCGATCCTGGTAACGATTGCGGTATTCTTCAGGGGCGGTGTGCAGGGGGAAATGGGGCGGTCCCCAGGAAAGTATCAGGAAGAAGGGCTTCTCGTCTTGCGCGTGAGCATGAATGTAATTGGCGGCATCGCGGCTCTGGGCAAAGGCGTCGTACCCCTCCCAGCGGCGGGGTGTGGGGTCGTCGTTGTAGAAGTACCAGGAGTCGTTGTAGTTGTGATTGCACTCGAAACCTTTCCAGTAGTCAAAACCCAATTGGTAATCGCGGGGGACGTGAGCCTGGCGACGGCCGTACTGCCCATCCGGGCTGCCGTAGAGATGCCATTTGCCAATGTACGCCGTGTTGTAGCCGCCATCGTTAAAAGCGCGGGCAATCGTATATTTGTCAGGATCGAGTTCGACATCATTGATATAAAC
>JAJRTP010000207.1 GCA_024278255.1 Chloroflexota bacterium
CCTGCTCCAGGGCAAATTTGGAGGTAATCAACGCGCCGCTGCGTTCTCCCGCTTCCACCACAATCACCCCCAGCGACAAGCCGCTGATGATGCGGTTGCGCGGCGGGAAGTTTTTGGCTTCCGGCTGCACACCCAGCCCGTAATCGGACACTACCGCACCGTGTCCGTCCACAATATGCTGGGCCAACTGGCGATGCTCGGCGGGATAGATGCAATCCAGCCCCGACCCTAATACGGCAATGGTACGGCCGTTTAACTCTACGGCCGTTTTATGCGCCACCGCATCAATCCCCCGTGCCAGACCGCTGACCACGGTGATGTTACTGCGCACCAGTCCGGCAACCAGATCGCGGGTGACTTGACGGCCGTAACTCGTCAACCGGCGCGTCCCCACCACCGCTACGGCCCATTGGTCACTCTCCCGCAATTCGCCCTGCACATACAACAGCGGCGGCGGGTTGGGAATCTCGCGCAAATAGGCCAGATAGCCAGGTGAATCCCAGGTCAGCAGGGTAATATTGGCTGCCTCCAGTCGCGCCAGTTCCGTATCCAGATTCAGTGTCTGCCGCGTCTCCATAAAGGTGCGGATAGCCCGGCTGTCCAATCCGATTTTGCGCAACTGCTCCGGTGCAGCCTGCCAGGCGGCCGTTACCGACCCGAAATAATCGAGCATGGCTTGCAGCTTGGCCGGGCCAATGCCTTTGACCAGATTGAACCCCAACCAGTATTTCAAATCAGACATGGGAGCAAGATACCTTTCTCAGGTTGCATTTTTTGTTAAGGTGTTTTAATCAGGCAGCAAACCGGGAATCAGGTGGACAGTGATACGGCCGTTTTCAAAATCAATCTCCTGAATCACTTCCGCCGTATCCGGCAGCAGCACATCCCCCCGCGGGCCGCGCACCAAAAACACATTATTGGCCTGCGTCTCGATAATTTCCACCAACGTCCCCAAAGCCTCGCCCGTATCGGTGAACACCAACAGCCCTTCCAACTGGTACAGATAATATTCACCTTCTTCCAGGGGGATGGCTTCCTCTTCCAGCACTTGCAGCCACTCGCCGCGCAGCGATTCCGCGCCAGTCCGGTCATCAAATCCAGCCAGCTTGAGCAAAACCATATTTTTATGCACGCGGGCCGCTTCCACCACCACCGGGCGCGGATTTACTTCGCCTACATACACCACTTCCAGCCAGGTAAACCGCTCCGGCAAATCAGTATGGGGCATCACTCGCACTTCGCCACGCACGCCATGCGGCTTGGTAATTTGACCAATAACTAAAAAAGAGTCCATTTCATTTTGTTCTGTAGCCGCGGTCTCCCTACCGCGCCAGCATAAACACAGTAGGGAGATCGCGGCTACCTTTAGACAGAAAAGCCCTACCGAAGTAGGGCACTCTAATCAATTAACAGAAGAATCCGGTCTAGCGGTCGCCGGTTTCGATGAGTTCTACAGAAACCCGCTTACCTTGTTTGGCTGCCGGAACCTGCACCAGGGTACGAATAGAGTTGATGACCCGGCCTTTTTTACCGATCACCCGCCCCATGTCAGACCCGGCCACAGTTAATTCCAGCAGCGTCTCTTGTGGCGTTTCAATTTCTTCTACCACCACCTGATCCGGATAATCTACCAGGTTTTTAAGGATGTACTCAACCAATTCTTTCATGAGATAGGCCGCACTTAAGATTCTGTTTCTTCGGCTTCAGGTTCTTCTTCCACCTCGACAACAGTATCTTCTTCGTCTTCGACAACGGCTACGTCGCCAGCTTCGTCTACAACTACTTCAGTGTCTTCGACCTCTTCGGCTACGACTACTGCTTCTTCTTCCACCGCGGCAACAACATCTTCTTTGTCTTCGACAACTGCCACGTCGCCCGCTTCGTCCACAACTACTTCAGTGTCATCCACCTCTTCGGCTGCGGTTTCTTCCACTACAACGGCCGCGCCGGCTTCGTCGAGGGTAATTTCTTCTGCAACGACTTCGGTTACGGCCGTTTCTTCCACAACCGTTTCCTCATCCGTCTCCACAACATCAACCGTCTCGCCGCCAAATTCCGCCACTAACACGTCCAAAGACTCGCCAGCCCGTAAACGGCCCAGACGTTCAATCGTACCTTGCTTCACCAGGAGGCGTTCCACAGCATCCGTCGGTTGGGCGCCTACGCTCAACCAGTACAACGCCCGGTCTTCTTTAATGCGGTATTCAATCGGATCAACCAGCGGATTGTAATAACCGATCCGTTCCACAACACGGCCGTCCCGTTTAGAGTTAATATCTGCTACCACCACCCGGTAGCTGGGTTGTTTTTTCTTGCCTGTCCGGCTCAAACGAATTCTTAACATTCTAATCAATCTCCATCAAAACATTATAACCAGATAATTACTCAAGTACCTGATTACTCAATTACTCAATCATTAAAAAGGCAAACGGCCGCCGAGCAAATTAGCCAAACCCCGCCCGCGGCCACTGCGTAACTGTTTCATCATCCGCTGCATTTCCTTAAACTGCTTCAGAAGCGCATTCACATCCTGAACCGTCGTACCCGAACCGGCAGCGATACGGCGTTTACGACTGGCTTTCAGTATTTTGGGTTTACGGCGTTCCTGCGGCGTCATAGACTGGATGATAGCCTCAATGCGTTTCAATTCGCCTTCAGCCTGGGTCATGTCCAAATCTTTGGTCATCTTACCCATGCCCGGCATCATCTCCAGCAGGGAGCCTAAAGGCCCCATCTTCTTAATCTGCTGCATCTGGTTCAGGAAATCTTCCAGGTTGAAGTCACCGGCCATCAGGCGTTCACCCGCTTTGGCCACTTCCTCCTGATCCATCTCATCCTGGGCCCGTTCGATCAGGGTCATCATGTCGCCCATGCCCAAAATGCGGCTGGCCAGACGATCCGGGTGGAAGACCTCAATGGCGTTCATCTTCTCGCCGGTACCCAGGAACTTAATGGGTACGCCGGTCACTTCCCGCATGGAAATAGCTGCACCGCCGCGGGCATCGCCGTCCACTTTGGTCATAATGAGGCCGGTAATGTCTACCGCCTCATCAAAATCCTGAGCCACGCGCACAGATTCCTGCCCGGTCATGGCGTCCACCACCAGCAGCGTTTCGATGGGTTCCACTCTGGCCTTGATGGCTTTGAGTTCATCCATCATGGACTCGTCAATGTTCAAACGGCCGGCCGTATCCAAGATTACGACCGTAGCCCCGGAAGAAACCGCTTCCTTCACGCCGTTAGCGCAAATATCGGCCGGATTGGCTTCCGTGCCTTCAGCGTAAACCGGAATGTCCAGTTGTTTGCCAATGGTTTGTAGCTGGTCAATAGCAGCCGGACGGTAAACATCTGCCGCCACCAGCAACGGCCGTCTGCCCTGCTTGCGCAGGTAGAGCGCCAGTTTCCCGGCCATTGTGGTCTTACCAGCCCCTTGCAAACCCACCAACATAATCACAGCCGGGGATTGCAAACCGAGTTGCAGCCGTCCCGGTTCGCCCAGTGTCGTCACCAGTTCGTCGTGAACAATCTTGACCACCTGCTGGCCCGGCGTCAGGCTGCGCATCACTTCCTGCCCCACGGCGCGTTCCCGCACGCGAGTCACAAAGCTCTTCACTACCTTGAAGTTGACGTCCGCTTCCAGCAAAGCCAGACGCACTTCGCGCATCGCTTTGTCTACATCCGCTTCCGTCAATTTACCGCGCCGCTGCAAGCCATCAAAAACTGTTTGCAAACGACTACCTAATGATTCAAACACTTGATCCTCATTTCGGACAAGAAACCCGGCTGCTTTCTCTGGCAATCACGCCACAGAAACCGGGTTCCTTTCCTTTTAACTGTTATGTCGGTTATAAGACAGGCAATTCTAACGCAGGCGATACCCGGCGTCAAGAAAAATGAAAACGTCTGAAAGATTGGTTCAATCTTGGAGATTGAACCAATCTGGGCATCATTACGCCAGAACCGGTTCCGCCAGAGTCATAGCGGCGCGTAAAGCCTCTGCCCGGTCTGTATTTTCCCAGGGTGCTTCAATGTCATCACGGCCGAAATGTCCGTATGCGGCCGTAGCCCGGTAAATAGGCCGGCGCAGGTTCAGGTCGCGGATAATCGCGCCGGGACGCAGGTCAAAATGGTCTTCGATTAAGTCCACCAACTGCTCGGAACTGTAGGGGCTGGTGCCAAACGTTTCCACATTGATACTGAGGGGTTCCGCCACGCCGATGGCGTAGGCCAACTGCACTTCACATCGCTCCGCCAACCCGGCTGCCACCAGATTTTTAGCTACCCAACGAGCCGCATAAGCCGCGCTGCGGTCTACTTTGGTGCAATCCTTGCCGCTGAAGGCACCGCCGCCATGCCGCCCCATGCCGCCGTAAGTATCTACGATGATCTTCCGACCGGTCACGCCAGCATCACCCATCGGGCCACCTACAACGAAGCGGCCGGTGGGATTGACAAAAATACGCAGGTCATCATCAACCATTTCCGGCGGCAGGATGGGATTGATGACATGCTCAATAATTTCGGCGCGGATAGTCTCGTTGTCTACGTCGGGGGCGTGTTGGGTGCTGATGAGGACGGTGTGAACCCGTTTGGGTTTGCCAAAGCTGTACTCAATCGTTACCTGGGATTTGCCGTCGGGGCGCACCCAGGGCAAAATGCCTTCCTTGCGTACCTGGGCCAGACGGCGGGTCAAATTGTGAGCCAGGTAAATGGGCAGAGGCATGAGGACGTCGGTTTCATTGCAGGCATAGCCAAACATCATGCCCTGATCGCCGGCGCCCAGCGTTTCCACTTCCACCTGCTGGCGGTTGCCGTTGCTGCGATATTCCAGCGCCCGGTCTACGCCCTGGGCAATGTCGGAGCTTTGTGCGGCTACGGCTACCTGGACGCCGCAGGTGTTGCCATCGAACCCTTTGCTGCTGTCGTCAAAGCCGATGTCTACGACGACTTCGCGCACCAGCCGGTCAAAATCCACAAATCCTGTCGTGCTGATTTCGCCCAGGAGCATGACGAAACCGGTTTTTACGGCCGTTTCGCAAGCAACGCGAGCATACGGGTCTTGTTCCAGTAACGCATCCAAAACAGCGTCACTAATCTGGTCACACATCTTGTCAGGATGTCCCTCGGTGACAGATTCAGATGTAAATAATAGACTGGGTGCTGTCATAAAAGTAGTTGTCATAAGTATGAACCTCCATTCATAAAAAAAGCCTCTTGCCGGTAAGCAAGAGGCGAAATGTTCCGTATCTTCCCCTTATCATCCAGCTTTTGCTGACGGAATTAGCACCTTCCCACCTTGTGGGGGTTGCTGCAGCTTCATCGGGCCGGTCCCTCTGCTGCTCCAGATAAGAATGTCAATTGTCTAAATAACCGAATTGAGTATAGCCAATCAAACCGGCATGTCAAGTATTCCGTCAATATATTAACGCGGAATGATTACGGCCGTAGTTAAGGTTTATTCCCACTTTTCCGGCGGTTCGGGCATCCCCAGAATGTGATAGCCGGCATCTACGTAAATGACTTCGCCAGTGACGCCACTGCTCATGTCGCTGCATAAGTAGAGGGCTGTCTGGCCTACTTCGCGCTGGTCTACATTGCGGCGCAGGGGGTTGCGCTCTTCGGTATAGCGCAGCATTTTGCGGAAGCCGGAAATGCCGGCGGCGGACAAGGTTTTGATGGGGCCGGCGGAAATGGCATTGACGCGGATATTTTGCGGCCCCAGGTCAGCAGCCAGATAGCGGGTGCTGGCTTCCAGGGCGGCTTTGGCTACACCCATCACGTTATAATGGGGAATGGCTTTTTCTGCGCCGTAAAAGCTCATGCAAATCATGCTGCCACCGTTGGGCATCAAAGGAACGGCCGCTTTGGCCAAAGCTACAAAACTGTAAACGCTGATGTCCATCGCCATGAGGAAGCCGTCCCGGTCGGTATTGACGTATTTACCGCTGAGGTTTTCCCGTTTGGCATGGGCGATGGCGTGAACCAGAATGTCTATCTCGCCGCCAAAATAGTCGGCAGCGCGGGCGAAGGTGGCAGCAATGGCCGCATCGTCCTGGACGTTGCATTCGTCCATAAATTCCACGCCGAGTTGATCGGCTAACGGCCGTACCCGTTTTTCCAGTGCCGGAATAGCATAACTAAAGCCTAACTGCGCCCCATGTTCATGCAGTTCCTGGGCAATTCCCCAGGCTATAGAATTCTTGTTGGCAATACCGAAGATAAGTGCTTTCTTTCCTTCTAACAACTTCATACTCTCTCCTCTTACACTGTTGGGCGATTTGGCAAATCGCTTTACATTTTATTTTGAAACAAATGAATTACCCTGAATCCAATAACGCCAGGGCAGCGATAACCATGGTTCCGGGGTTTTGCCCAGGCCAATGCGCGGGCCGGTGGCAATGGCTTCCGGCGCTGCATCTGGCACGTATTCTAACCATATAACCCCATCGGGGCGGCAAAGGTTTGCCCCATTGAGGGATTTGTCTATGGCTAACGCCTGGGCCAGCTTGGCCGGGCCGTTGGTTAGTTGGGCATACGGCCGTCCATTGCGCAGCTCTGTCATCACCTCTACCCCCTCCTCCGGCTGCAAGGCGCGGATGAGAACGGCGTTAGCCTGGCCGGATTCGCCGGTAACCACGTTGAACATCCAGTGCATCCCGTAGGTGAAGTATACGTAGGCGTGCCCAGCAGGGCCAAACATGACGGCGGATCGGGCTGTGGGTTGGCCCCGGTTGGCCTTATCACCGTGGCAGGCCAGGTCACGCTCGTCACTGTCGCAGTACGCTTCTGTTTCTACGATGAGACCACTCAGGCGACGGCCGTTAACCAGATGCACCAATCGTTTTCCCAGCAACGCCTGGGCCACGGTGCAGGCGGGGCGGGCATAGAAGGCATATTCCAACCGCGTCATTCTGCTACCCAGACGGCTGGCAGCCAGACGGTAAACCAGG
>JAJRTP010000208.1 GCA_024278255.1 Chloroflexota bacterium
CCCAAATTCGATGATGATGCTGTGATGCACCACCCGGTCAATCGCTGCCGCCGTCGTCAACGGATCCTTGAATATCTTGTCCCACTCTGAAAAGACCAGATTTGAGGTGATCACCAGACTGCGCCGCTCGTATCGTTCGAAACATCAAACGACAAAATGAGGTATTGAATAATCGTCAGACACAATGCATCCAAATTACAGCTTCGCATCATCCCCTAAATGGTCAAACCTTCCCCGTTATCCAACACCAATTACGTGACGGAGAACACAAAATCGTCATCCGCCTACCAAATGGACACACCCAACTCATTCCAGCTCACTGGACGGAGCAAGTAGCGCCCTCGACAGAAGCCCCCCGCTTTTCAGCCACCAGCCTCCGAAAACTGATACAACTAACGGCAGCTAGAAGTCATCATGAGCAATCGGAGGAAAATCATGAACACACCTCAACTGGACACATTGTGGACAACATTCAGTCCCCAGACACACCAGCAACTGATACACATCTGGGTGACCTTGTTACAGCGCGAGATTCAGAGCCAGCGGTTGCTCCACAGAGGAGGAACCGATGAAGATTCCCAGCAAGATTCAACGCCACCATTTGACGCTACAAGCGATTGTGTATGTGCGTCAATCGACACCGAAACAAGTCCAACAGCACCAGGAAAGTACCCGACGACAACATCAACTGGTGGAACAAGCACAACAATGGGGGTGGTCACGTCCTCACATCAAGGTGATTGATGAGGATCTGGGCAAGTCCGGAAAAGGCAGCGCTGAACGCCATGGTTTTCAGCGGCTAATCACGGCCATTACCCTGGGCGAGGTTGGTCTCATCTTAGTGACTGAAGTCTCCCGGTTATCACGGCTGAACAGTGATTGGCACCGGGTCATTGAATTATGTGCTGTATTTGGCACACTTATCGCCGATGAAGATGGCCTTTACGACCCCCGTAACCCCAATGACCGGCTCCTACTAGGGGTGAAAGGCACGTTGTTTGCTGCCGAATTGCATATTCTCCAGACCCGCATGCGCAACAATCTATTGAACAAAGCACGACGAGGCGAACTGGCATTAACCTTACCGGTTGGCTATCGCCGTCTGCCAGATGGCACCGCCGTCCAGGAGCCGGATGAGCAAGTGCAGGAAAGCCTGAACACGATTTTTCGCCAGTTTGACCTGGTCAAAAGCGCTCGGGGGGTGCAACGATACTTCCAGCAACATCAGTTGCCAATGCCCCGTCTGGTTCGCGCCGGTCTCGATAAGGGAAAAATCGTCTGGAAAACACCCACTTACCAGATGATTCAACAGGTATTGACCAATCCTGTCTATGCCGGGGTTTTTGTCTACGGCCGTGTGAAAACAGAAACGATTCCAGGCGATCCGCCCCGTAAACGCACCCGCCGGCTGCCAATGGAGGAGTGGGAAATCGTTATCCCCGATGTTTACCCGGCCTACATTTCTTACGAACAGTACCTGACCAACCGTCAGACCTTGCATGACAATATGTACAACTTCGAGAAGAAAGGGCGTGGTGCAGCTCGGATAGGAAGAGGGTTGTTGCAATGGCGGATTGTGTGCGGCCGTTGCGGCCGCCGGATGACGCCTACTTATGGTAGCAGCTATCCGATGTACGTTTGTCGACGAGAGCAGATAACATATGGAACGCCCCAGTGCCAATCCTGTTCCATGGAGCATATAGACAAAGCTGTGGGCGACTGCTTTTTGGCGGCCATAGAGCCTGCCCAGTTAGAAATGATGTTGGCCGCTCTCGACCAACTGGAAGAAGAAAGGCAAGTGCTTGAACGCCAGTGGCAGCAGAAGTTGGAGCGGGCCCAATACCAGGTCGCCCTGGCGCAACGCCAATATGACGTTGTTGACCCAGACCATCGCCTGGTAAGTCGCGTTCTGGAGAAACGCTGGAATGAGGCATTAGAAGCGTTGGAGAAGCTGAAAAAAGCGTATGCTTTAGCTAAACAGAAGCAACTGGCCCCACTCAGTCAGGCGGAAAAGCAAGCTGTACAGCAATTAGCCACCGACTTACCGGCACTTTGGTACGCAAAAACAACGACGACCCTTGACCGCAAGCGCTTGCTGCGTTCAGTAGTCCAGGAAGTAACGCTAACTTACTATTCTGAAGAGCGCCGCGCCGAATTCGCCATTTTGTGGAGTGGCCAGGTGACGACCCATCACCAACTCCAGCTACCGCCAATTGGCTGGCATTGCGTCACGGATAAGGCCATTGTCAACCGATTACAGCAATTGGCCCAACAATTTCCCGACCATCGTATTGCCGATATCTTGAATGCAGAGGGGCTTCGCACTCAAACGGGGCAGGAATGGACTTACGAACGGGTCAAGTCCATTCGCAAGCAACATCACATCCCGACTAAATGTCCCATTAAGCCAGGGCAAGACGGCCCACGCGGCGACGGTTTGTGGTCTGTTGCCATGGCCGCGAAACGACTGGGGGTATCTGTAGGAACCGTTCGTCTCTGGGCGAAACAAGGTGTTCTGGTGAATGACCAACGTGTATCTGGGTCTAAGCTATGGGTTCGTGTAGATGATAGTGACTTGGCTCGCCTCAAAGGGTGGACAACATATGATGATCTCCCAAGCATAACAGATATAATGGAAGAGAAGCAGCTTACACGAGAAGAAGTTTGGCAGTTGATTAGGGATGATGTGTATATCGCTTACCGGGCTCGCTACGGCTGCAACTATGAATGGCGTTTAAAGGCCAGGAGTGAAAAACTGCCAAATCGGTAAGGTTTTATTGTCATATTTCGATAAGAGCGTTTTCGTGGTAGGAAAAATGCCTTTTTCGACAGGCCCAAAAAACATCGATTGTTTCTAACAAGTACGGAGACCCGCATTATGAATAATGATCTCTCAAAAACGTAAACAACACCTCCATTTCTTCCCGACTTTGCTGTACATAGCCAATGTCATCGAGAATGACCACTTCAAACTTGTCCAACCGGCGCAGTTCCCGCTCCAGTTCATACTCTCGTTTGGCTCGCAAGAGACGCCCCACCAGCTTAAAGGTCGGCGTAAACAAAACGGAACGGCCGTTTTCCACCAACTTATACCCAATCGCCGCCGCCAGATGCGTTTTCCCCGTTCCCGGCAAACCAAAACACAACACATTCTGGGCGCGGTTGACAAACGCCCCTTCCTGCAACTGGGGCAGCTGCCGCCGGATACGCAGCGGCAAACGGCTGTCATCAAAAACGGCAAACGTTTTGCCCGGCGGCAGTTTCGACTGCTTTTGCAGCCGGGTGATGCGCCGCTGCCGCCGCGCCTCTACCTCCTGTTCCAGCAAATGGGTCAAGAAAACATCCAGCGTCCAATTCTCTTGTTCGGCGCGGCGGATGCTTTCCTCAAGCACCGTGGCCATGGCCGGCAGGCGCAGTGTTTTACAATGCATACGAATCATCTCCTGCGTATTCATGCGCCTACCCCCGTCAACAACTGGTCGTAAACATGCAACTGAACCACTGGTTGTTCCATCATGGGGACGATGGCTGTTTCCACCTCCAGCAGCCGGGCCACATCCGTGTCATTCCAGCCCTCATCGCCGGCAAGCAGCGTTTCCAGGGCAGCGGCGACATCACATTCCAGATGGTGGGCCGCCAAATGCAAAATGCGCAAATAGGCTAAATCAGCGCGGCGCGGCGCATACCGCCTGTCCAGTTCCTCCCAGGCGCGGCGGAAGATAAGCGTGGGAAACAAATCCTCCCGATACCGGTAACGGCGAAAGCCGCCCGGTTTACGCAGCAGGCTGTCGATGACATGGCGGTAATTGACCTGGTGTCTCTCGCTGCCGATGAGACGGGGTACGCTGGTTACCAATTGGCTGGCATAATAAATATCCAGCGACCATTCATGGCTGTAGACGGTCACCATCTTGCCAATGAGCGATGTCGGTACCGAGTAGGTTTTCTCTTTCACCCGGATAAGACTGCCTCGGCTGACCCGCGCCCGCTGTTTGCCGCTGGTTGCCAACAGCGTCGCCCTTAACGGCCGCATGACAGCCAACTCTTCAGCCAGCCGCTCCTGCCGCCCTTTGTTTCGCTTGTCCATGAGGCTGAACAGAAACGCTTCATAAGCGTCGAGGGTGTCGAAATCGCGGCTGCCGCGCAATAACAATTGCTGGTGGACAGAGCGCTTGAAGGCGCCATTGCTGGCCTCGACATCCCCGTTTTCATTGGAGGCGCCGACGTGGATCGCCTGCGGCTCCAGGCCGAAATGGTGCAGAACATGCAAATACTCATCTGTATAGGCGCGTTTTTTCCCCGCCTTCCCTGTTTCATCCTGTCCCAACCGGCGTGTGGCTGCCGAACTGTTGTCTGTCTGGATGATGCGCGGCAGATATGCCAATTTCACCAACCCGCTTTGCAGTCCCAGTTGCACTGCGCCCAATGATTCTGACTGCACCACGCGCCCCCATTCCCAGTTGGAATAGGGCAGAACGCAGTGCATCAGCATGTGTTTGAACGGTTGTCCGCCTATCGTCACCGCCAACCTGGTCATCCATGTGCCGTCCAACTGCATCATTTCGCCGGGTACGCGCACCTGGTCAAAGGTGGCTGTTTTCCCTTGATGGAGTACCCGCCAGTTGGAAACTCGTCGTTGCAATGTACGCAGTTGCCCTTCCTGATATTTGCCCGGCTGCTGTGTACACAGCCAGTCGAACAATGTTTTTGCTTCCAATTCCGGCGCATCGGCCAGCATTTTTTCCAACAGCGGCCAATCTTCCGTAAAGGCGTCCGGCCGGGTGCGATAGGTTCGCGGCTGCTGCAATTGGCTGGGCAATAATCCCAGCTTCTCATATTTACCGATTGTTTTGCGGCTGCGCAGATTCGCCTTGGCTGCGGCCTGTTCCTGATTTTTACCCTTCTTTCGTGTACGCATAGCAATTCTCACTTGTGCGTCCGTAGCTGTCATTCGCTTTGCTCCTCGTATAAAATACGAAGAGTTTAGCCGCAACTACGCTGACGCCTAAATGGGTATTTCTAATTGTCGTCAGTGGGTAATTCTAATTGTCGTTGGCCGGTTGGCGGCCAATCCAAATGTTTCAGACTTTGAACCAGTCCCAAACGTTCAGCGGGGGTGTAGTTGGCAAGGCCGTCTACGCCAGCTGTGCGCTTGCCCCGGTTGTCCTGAGTTACTTGTTTGACTGCCAGACATCGGGCTGACCAGGAATTTAACAACAATCGTTGTAACTTGTGGACACGGCGATGGTCGTCCCTGTTGGCGGCTTGATAAATGCGTCGTTGGAGGCGGTAGACGTTCCGTTGGAATTGTTTCCACGGCAGGTCGTACCAGTCATCAGTCTGTTGTTGTTCAACATCTGCCATATAACCTGACCTCGTATGGCATAACTGCGTTACGCCGATGCCTTTATCTTCCCTGACAGCGGACGCCCGTCAGCGTATCCTGTCCGTTACAGACAGGCGTTAGCTTCCGGCGTCATCCCTCCCGTCAGGCCATACGGCTGGTTGCCTGCTC
>JAJRTP010000209.1 GCA_024278255.1 Chloroflexota bacterium
CAAGTTGCATACTGAACGGGTTGTTGCCGTTGCCGGTTTAGTCAACTTTGCAAAAAGGAGTCGCTATGTTTATTAAGGTTCAAAAATGGGGAAAGGGGTAATCTGTCTTTCCCTCTTATTCTGAAATAACTCTACTGCTTAAGATGAGACACAGGGTAGAATGATGCGCTTTTCAGGCACTAAATATAAATATGCAGCATTCTTGTTTTTACTGACGGCCGTATTCAGCCTGCTCCTTCTCTCCTCCGGGCTGTCGGCCACTGACGTCAGCACAGAGTGGCAATCTTTCAAGCTAGATAACGACAGGGTACAGCCTATTGACGCTAACGCCCTGAATGAACTGCTGGCGCGGCTGTCTGACATTCCCAATTCCATTTTACAAGCGCTTTATTTCAGCCTGATCATCATTGTGCCCATTGCCATTGTCTTTGCCATCCTCTCACCGGAAATGCGTAAAGGGATTTTGCACGAATTAAAACGGGCGCTTTCCCTGGCCATTTGGGTGGCAGCCTTTGCTTACTTGTTCCGGCTGTGGCAGCAAAGAGACAGAAATTTACAAAACGTTTCCGGCGGAGGGGGACTGCCAGCCACACCAGACTGGATACGTGAGCCGTCTGCCGCCATCGCATTTGGCCTGACACTTTTGCTGTTGGCTGTTATCATCGGCGCGGCTTGGTTCTTGTGGCGCAAATTACGCCCGCAGCCGTTAGACCAATTGGCCCGCGAAGCCCAGGCAACAATTACTGACTTGCAGATGGGCCGGGACTTCAAAAACAGTATCATTGAATGTTACGCCAATATGTGCCGGGTACTGCATCAGGAACGTAAACTCGTCCGCGCCCAGGGGATGACGCCCAGGGAGTTTTCCGTCCGGCTAGAACGATTTGGCGTCGTCGGCCCGCAAGCCCACCGTCTGACCCGGTTATTCGAGAAAGTGCGTTACGGCCGTCACCAACCCACCGATCAAGACAAAGCCGACGCCATTGCCTGCCTGGAAACGATTGTGCAGGCAGCGAAGCAGTGAACAGTGAGCAGTTTTCAGTATTTAGTGAGTAGTTTTCAGTATTCAGTGAGCAGTGAGCAGCAAACTGAACACTGAAAACTGCATACTGAAAACTGAAAAAAGGAGACAGCATGAAAAAACGGCCGATCATCATTGGCCTGGGCATCTTGCTCATCATAATCATTGCCATAGCCTTAAACGGCGTGGTGCGGGAGACGATTGCCCCGGCCGTGCTGGCCTGGTTCTGGCGTGTTTCTCTGATGAGCCGCGGCTTTCCCCAAGTGATTGTGTGGGCTTTCTTTATCGCCCTCATCCCCATCATCGCCGTCTTTAGTTTGCTGGAAGGACGGCCGTCTGAAATAGAAGCGTCCATCGTGGAAGAACAGCGCTACGAAGGGGAAGTAACCACCTGGGCAAAACGACTGCGCCAAGCCCCGGAAGGCGCCTACTTCCGGCAGCAGTTACTCCGCCCCCTGGCCAATCTAACTCTTTACACTTTGGCTTACAATGAACGCCTGACCCGCGCCGAAACCAAAGAAATGCTGGCGAACGGCCGTATAACCGTCACCCCGGAAATGCAAAAATTCCTGGACAAAGGGCTGAAAGCGCGTACCCACAGCCAGCTTTCCCCATCCCGGCGGGCCAGAAAACAAAGCCAGGCGCAAACCGCCGGACAAGAAGCAGAAATCGAAACCATATTACAATTCCTGGAAAACGAATTGGAGGTAAAACGTGAAAATTGATGTAACGGCCGTAGCCGAATTAAGCCAGCGCGTCGTCAACGAAGTGGAAAAAGCCATCATCGGCAAAAACGAATTGTTAGAGTCCATCATGGCCGCCGTTTTGGCCGACGGGCACGTCCTGCTGGAAGATTATCCCGGACTGGGCAAAACCTTGCTGGCTAACAGCCTGTCCATCGCTTTGGGACTGGCATTCAAACGCATCCAGTTTACCCCGGATTTGCTGCCGGGCGATATTACCGGCGGCTATATTTTTAACCGGCAAACCAACCAGTTTGAACTGCACAAAGGGCCGCTCTTTGCCAACATCGTTCTGGCGGATGAGATTAACCGGGCTTCACCCAAAACGCAGTCTGCCCTGTTGGAAGCGATGCAGGAACATCAGGTAACGCTGGAAGGGGAAACGATGAAATTGCCCACCCCTTTCGTCGTCTTTGCCACGCAGAATCCTATCGAGTACGAAGGTACTTTTCCCCTGCCGGAAGCACAGCTAGACCGCTTTGTTATGAAGCTGTCGGTGGGCTACCCAACGCCAGAACAAGAGCAGGAAATCTTGTCCCGGCGGCAAACGCGGCAGCATGACGAGGTGAATCTGGCCCAGGTGACAAATGAAAAGGAACTACTGGCCATGCGGGCTGTCGTGGAAACAATCCATGTAGACCCGGATATTGAAAAATACATGGTCTCTCTGGTCACGGCGACGCGGCATAACGGCCGTGTCACCGTAGGCGCCAGTCCGCGCGGTTCCCTGGCTTTGCTGAAATTATCACGGGCGCGGGCGGCGATTGACGGCCGTAACTACGTCTTGCCCGACGACGTGAAATATTTCGCCGTTCCCGCCCTGGCCCACCGCCTTATCCTGGCCCCTGAATTGTGGATGCGGCGCAATGCGGCGGAATCTATCATTGGCACGATTGTGGATACGACGGCCGTGCCGGTTATCGAAAGCGTTTAACCAGTGTGCAGTTTTCAGTGTTCAGTGTTCAGTGAGCCGATTCACTGAACACTGAAAACTGAAAACTGAAAACTAACATGAACCGACTCCTCTTTCTTGGCTTACTCACCTATCTCATCGCCCTGCTGGGACTGGCTTCCCTTAACGGCGGCATCCTGGCACTGACGATTCCCTTGCTGATCTTCATTGGGGCCAGTTTGCTTTACGGGCCGGAACAGCCCAACATCAGCATTAGCCGCCACTTGAGTACAGACCGCGCCAAAGAAAACGCCCTGGTACAGGTAACGCTGACCGTCACCAATGAAGGAGGGCGGCTGGAACTGGTACACATCAAGGACGCCCCGCCGCGCAAACTAGCCCTCATTGAAGGGGAAACAGACGTGCTGACCACGCTGAACCCTGGCGACACGGTGACGCTGGAATACACCCTGCAAGGACAGCGCGGCCGTTACCAGTTTGGCAATGTGTTTGTGCGGGCGGCTGATTATTTCCGTCTCTTCAAACGAGACTTCAGCCTGGAAGCGGACAGCGCGGACAGCCTGGTAGACCTTTTCATCTATCCGGAAGTATTCCGTATCCAGCGCATCCCCATCCGCCCCCGCCAAACCAAAGCCTACGCCGGCCCCATCCCCGCCCGCCTCGGCGGCACCGGTATTGACTTCTTTGGCGTGCGCAATTACCAGCCGGGTGACCCGCTGCGCCGCATCAACTGGCGGGCCAATGCCCGCCATGACGGCGCTTTTTTCACCAATGAATTTGAGCAGGAACGGGTAGCTGACGTGGGCATTATTCTGGACGCCCGTCAACGCAGCAACATTCAGGTGGGGGATGAATCGTTGTTTGAATACACCATTCAAGCTGCCGCTACCCTGGCCGCTTCCTTTTTGGGGGATGGCAACCGGGTAGGTTTGCTGCGCTACGGGGATTTTCTTGATTGGACGGTACCGGGTTACGGCCGTATCCAGCAAGAACGCATTCTGCAATCTCTGGCCCGCGCCCAAACAGGCGACAGCCTGGTGTTTGACCAACTGGAAAATTTGCCCGCCCGTCTCTTTCCCGCTAAATCACAGTTGGTGCTGGTCAGTCCCATGGTAATGGACGATGCCCCATTCCTGCCCCGCTTGCTGGCTCGCGGCTACAGCCTACTGGTCATCAGCCCCGATCCTGTCTCGTTTGAGGCAGGGTTACTAGAGAAAAGCGAACTGGTGGCTACGGCCGTGCGCATTGCCCGCATCGAACGCGCCCTATTGATCAGTAAACTGCGTCAGGCTGGTATCCAGGTCTTCGATTGGGATGTGCGCATCCCCTTTGACCGGGCGTTGGGGGCCAATATGGCTTATATGCGGCCTGTGATTCACAGCAGCATGTCTATTTTGACCTGACTTTCAGGTGCGACGCACTTCAAAAGTGCGTCGCACCTCTTAAACTATGAACCGAAAAATGACTTTATACGCAACGATTCTTATCGCCTGGCTCTTTCTGGCTGTTGGTTTTTTGGTAAACGGCCGTCCCGAAGGCTTGATCGTCATCATCCCACTGGCCGTCTTCTGGCTGGCAGGCGAAAGGCGCGGCTGGCGTTGGGCCAGCAGTTTAAGCCTGCTTTTCTATGCGCTGACGGCGATGGGCGCTATCTGGCTGGGGATATTGCCCATTCTGGCTATTTTGGGGGTGGTAACGGCCGTGATGGCCTGGGATATGAGCAGTTTCAACCACCTGTTGGACGGTATGAGCCGGGTCTACAAAGAAGACCTACTCATCCAGCAGTACCGCCGCCGTCTTGTCAGTGTAGCCGCACTCGGCGTCGTTATTGCCATCCTGGCGACCACCATAC
>JAJRTP010000210.1 GCA_024278255.1 Chloroflexota bacterium
AAAACGCCATCGTCAAACGGCTGCCGGCCGTGGAAACGCTCGGCTCTACCTCGGCCATTTGCTCCGACAAGACGGGCACCCTCACCCTGAACCAGATGACCGCCCGCAAATTCTTCATCGCCGGCTACCAGTTCAACATCACCGGCGAAGGCTACTCTTCAGAGGGGCAAATTTCCCACGTCGGCGGGCAGACCCCGGTCTCCCTGGACCCCTTCCTGCTGCCGATGGCCCTGTGCGCCGATGCGGTGGTGGAAGATGGCGATCTCATCGGCGACCCTACCGAAGGGGCGCTGGTGACGTTGGCGGCCAAAGGCGGCCTGGATGTGGGCATGACCCGGCAAACCTACCCGCGCATCGCTGAAGTGCCCTTTGACTCCGCCTACAAATTTATGGCGACCTTCCACAACATGACCAACGCGGCCGGTGAAGCGGTGGTGCGCTGCTACGTCAAGGGCGCGCCGGACGTCATTATTGACCTCTCGGCTACGGGGCGAGGGAAAGATGGTCAGACGGTTGACCTGCATGGCGCGGAGAAGAAACGACTGCTGGCAGGTAATGAAACGCTGGCGAGTGAAGGGCTGCGGGTGATGGTGGTGGCCCAAAAGGATTTTGATCCCCAGACGTTTGACCCTAACCGGGAAGATTTGATTTCCCTGGTGGATGAGTTGATACTGCTGGCGATGGTGGGTATTGTGGACCCGCCGCGTCCCGAAGCAAAAACGGCGATTGCCGAATGCAAACAGGCGGGTATTCAGGTGCGTATGATTACCGGCGACCACGCGGCGACGGCCGCCGCTATTGGCGCAGAACTGGGTATCACGGGCCGAGCCATCACCGGCAAGCAGTTTGCCGCCATGAGCGACGAGGAATTGACCGCCCAAATTGACGAGATTGGCGTGATTGCCCGCGTAGCCCCGGAACACAAGGTGCGTTTGGTGAAGACGCTCCAAGCCAAAGGCCACATCGTGGCCATGACGGGCGACGGCGTGAATGACGCTCCCGCGCTGAAGAATGCGGACATTGGCGTGGCTATGGGTATCACCGGCACGGAGGTCTCTAAAGACGCGGCTACGATGATTTTGACGGATGATAATTTTGCTACGATTGTAACGGCCGTGGAGCAGGGTCGCATCATCTATGACAACCTCATGAAGTACATCCGCTTCCAGATGGCGGTGCTGGTAGGCTTCATTCTGGCCTTTCTGGGCGCGGCTTTGGTGGGTGTGGCGGGGGCGGCTTTGTTTACGCCGCTGCAAATTTTGTGGATTAACTTCATTGTGGATGCTCCAATTGGCACCATGCTTGGTTTTGATACCGCCTCTCCCGGTTTGATGGCCCAGAAGCCCCGCCCGGCTGATGCGCCTATTATTACCAAACCCTTAGCCATTCGTTTTATCATCATTGGCCTGGCGATGGCCATCGTGACGCTGGCTGTGGCTGCCTGGACGGCAGCAACCTACAGCAGCGCAGTCATGACCCAGACAATGGCTATGACTACCTTCTCGTTGACTCACTTTTCCGTGGCCTTGAATTTGCGCAATCCCAAGGACTCTGTTTTCCACATGGAATCCTTCGCCAATCGGCGTTTGTGGATCACCTTTGGTCTGGTGTTTGTGGCCATTATCCTGGCGACGGAGCTGCCCATCCTGCAAAAAGTGCTGGGTACAACCAATTTGAATGGTACTTTGTGGGCCATCGCCATTGCTGTTGCCGTGCTCTTTTTACTGGTTGGGGAAATTGCCAAATTCATCTTGTGCAAGCTCAATCAATAACGGCTGGTTCGTAGTAATCGCTTTAGCGGTTTGAACGACTAATTGCGATTCATAAATTAGATCGGTAATACGTGTAATACGTGTGTAGGGGCGGACCCATGTGTCTGCTCAGGGCGCACACACAGGTGCGCCCCTACTGTTATGGCAATCTCATCTGAAAAACAAGCGTATCTCCAACTGCTGGCCCAGCAGTACCCTACCATCCAGGCCGCCGCCGCTGAAATCATCAACCTGACGGCCCGGATGCAGCTGCCCAAAGGCACGGAACATTTCGTCTCCGATATTCACGGCGAGTACGGGGCGTTCCAGCACGTTCTCAGAAGCGGCTCCGGCTCCATCATGCGCCACATCAAGGAGCAGTTTGCCGATGAGTTGACCGAGCAGGAAATGTGCGATCTGGCGACGCTGATCTACTACCCGGAGCAGAAATTGACGCTGCTGCTGGATGGGGTGGGGGATACGGCCGTGTGGTACCGCGCCACCTTTTTCCAACTCATCAAATTGTGCCGCGTCCTGGCCTCCAAATACACCCGCGCTGACGTGCGCGCCGCCCTGCCTCCCGATTTTGCTGCCATCCTCGAAGAATTGCTCCACGAACAGGAAAGCATCGGCAACAAGTACGAATACTATCTAACCATTATAAACACCATCATCTCTCTGGATCAGGCCGACGAATTCATTGAAGCGTTGGCCGAACTCAGCCAACGACTGGCTATTGCCCGCCTGCACGTCATCGGCGACGTGTACGACCGCGGCCCCGCCGCTCACCGCATCATGGATACCCTCCTGGCTTATCACGATGTGGACGTCCAATGGGGCAATCACGACATCCTGTGGATGGGGGCGGCGGCGGGCAGCGCAGCTTGCCTGGCCAACGTCATCCGCACCGCCCTGCGCTACGCTAACATGGAAACGCTGCAAAACGGCTACGCCATCAGTCTGCTGCCCCTGGCTACCTTTGCCCTGAACGCCTACGCCGACGATGCCTGCGCCATTTTTTACCCCAAAACGCCGGGCGATGAGGCGTACACGGAAAATGAACTGCGGCTCATGGCGAAAATGCACAAAGCCATCGCCGTCATCCAGTTCAAACTGGAAGCGCAAATCATTCAGCGCCGCCCCCACTTCCAGATGCAAGACCGGCTGTTGCTGGACAAGATTGATTATGAAAAGGGGACGATTTGCCTGAACGGGCAAACGTACCCGCTGCTGGACACGCAGTTCCCCACGATTGATCCGGCCGATCCTTTCCGCCTCACCCTGGAGGAGGAAAATACGGCGCTAAAGCTGCAACAATCTTTTGCAATCAGCGAGAAGTTGCAGCAGCATGTCCGTTTTCTCTTTTCCAGGGGCAGCATGTATCTGGTTTACAATGGCAATTTGCTTTACCACGGCTGCATTCCACTGGAGGCGGACGGCTCGTTTATGGCGGCCAAAGTGGGCGGCCAAGAATTTCGGGGGAAGGAATTTATGGATCGGCTGGACCGGCTGGCGCGGCAGGGATATTTCAGCGCTGATCCGGCGGAGAAATTGTACGGTCAGGACGTGCTGTGGTATCTGTGGACGGGGGCCAAGTCACCGATTTTTGGCAAGAATAAGATGGCGACGTTTGAGCGGTATTTTATTGCGGACAAGGCGACGCATAAAGAGGAGAAGAATCCTTATTACACGCTGCGGGATCGGGAGGAAACGGCCGTGGCCATCTTAAAAGAGTTTGGCCTCAACCCAGACACGGCGCACATCATCAACGGCCACGTACCGGTGCAGGTGAAGAAAGGGGAAAGCCCCATCAAAGCGGGCGGCAAGCTGCTGGTGATTGACGGCGGTTTTGCCAAAGCGTACCAGAACATCACCGGCATTGCCGGTTACAGCCTGATCTACAATTCCTACGGCTTGCTCCTGGCTTCCCATGCTCCGTTTGAGTCGGTGCAGCAAGCCATTGAGGACAATGTAAATATGCAGACCCGCACGCAAATCCTGAAACGTAACCAAACGCGCATCCGCGTGAAGGATACCGACGAGGGACGGGAGATTCAGCAGAAGATTGATAATTTGCAGGAATTGTTGTGGGCGTATCGCACGGGGTTGATTCAGGAGAGGTAACGGCCGTGACCCTGTCTATCCAAAAAGCTCTACATGGCTGCCCGTCCGGGCCAGTTGTAACTCATTCCCTTCAACACGATAGATCAGCAGCCAGTCGGGTTGCAGGTGGCATTCCCGGAAGCCGTGCCAGTTGCCTACTAATGCGTGATCCCGGTAACGGCCGTCCAGCGGGTTTTCAGCGGCAAGTGTCCTGATAACCAGTTCCAGTCGAGCCAGATCACGGCCTTGACGGTGCAGCCGTTTGACGTCCCGGCGAAATCTGGCAGCCTGACGAATAGTAAGCGGCATGGGTTAACTGTTCCAGTCCGCAAACAGTTCATCGGGCGTAGAGAACAGATCGCCTTCCTTATCTTCCAATTCCATCATGGCTGCCAGCGTTTCCGGATTGGGCATTTTAGCCATTGGCTGGAAGGGAAGCCCGCCTCTGTTGACAGTTTGCTGCAGAAAGAGACGAATGGCCTCCGCCGTAGACAGACCAATGGCAGAAAAGACGGCTTCCGCTTCTTGTTTAAGTTCAGAATTTATTCGTGCTTGCACAGTTACATTGGACATATGGCATTTTCCTTTACCGAATTCTAAAAATACAACTGCATTATACATCTATAAAGCGGTAAATTGCAATCATTTGTATGCAGATAGCATGACAACGTTGAAATTTTCATCAATGGAGGCGATTTATGCAACGCTTGAGTATAATAAGGGTAGCAGCGCATCAGAGGAGTATGACCTATGGCTGAACAAATAAACATTTCCATTCCCCAAACACTTTACCGCCGTGTCCGTGTATTAGCCCGTGCCCGTAAGCAGCCGGTAGACGATGTGCTGGTTGAGGTATTAGACCAGGCTTTACCACCGGATGATGAGTCAGATATTACTGACGAGGAGGCTGCCGTTGAACGAGAAATGCAAGCCTATATCGCCTTGCATCCTATGTTGAAAAAGAAGTATCTGGGTCAGCATGTGGCGATTTTTGGCGGGCAGTTAATAGACGTTGACGAAGATTATGGCGCTTTGTATGAGCGAATTGACGCTCAATATCCGGATCAGTTTGTATGGTTAGCCACAGTGGAAGAAGAGGCCATACCCACATTGGTTTTCCGTTCTCCCCGCTTAGAGCCAATCGGATGAGCAAAGTTTACACGTACCAATATGACGCTGATTACGATCCGGCTATGCCGGTTATGGGTATTCAGATTGGCCGCGCTATGGCCGGAGTTTCATTGGCCCTGACGTCGCTGGTAGATTCCGGCGCTGATGCCACAATGATACCCGAACGCTATTTGCAACAAGTTCGCGCCCGGCGCAGTCGTAAAAAATGGATGCGGGGCACAGCCGGAGGGCGAATCCTGGTAGACCTGTACCCAATTTCCTTACAGATAGGGCCATTGACACAGGCACATTTGGAAGTCGTCGGCAATACCCAGAATGACGAGGTGATTATTGGCCGGGATGTGCTGAATTACTTAACTGTTACGCTCAACGGGCCGGGAAGTTCGGTAGAAATAGCTGAAGAAGTTGTTTGAAATAAACTGTTTGCTGATCATTCCCGCGCCAACAACCGATCCACTTTTGACCGTACCGCCAGCATCACCATATCCGTTGTCTTCAGTTTGCCTCTGGCCCGGCCCAGTTGTATGTGGGTCATCACGGTGTTCTTGGGGATAGACGGCCGTTCCCCTTCCGGCTTTCTTGCCAATGTCAGCGCCCCGGTGGGACAGGTAGACACGCACAAGCCGCAGCCAATACAGCGATCCAGATTCACCTCCGGCACATACATCTCCAAATCCAGGGCATCCATCTGGCAGCGCACCTCGCACAGGCCGCAACTGGTACACAGTTCCTCATTGACCTGGGCAAAGAAAGCAGAGGCTAAGACGCTGGCCGGTTGGGGATGCTTCTTCAAGTTGCGCAAGACGCCGCAGCAGTCGCCACAGCAGCAGCAAATAAACGAGGCGTCCTGAGAATTTCCCGGCTGCAAAACCAGACCGGCGTCATTGGCTGATTCCAGAATGTGCAGCGCTTCTTCCTGATCAATCGGCCGTCCCAGGCCGTTGCGCTGGTAGAAATCGGCTGCCGCGCCAAAAGAGAGGCAGGTTTCCAGCGGCTTGCCGCAGCCTTCACCCACCATTTGCCGTTCCTGGCGGCAGATGCACGGGGCAACCACGATATTTTCCTGCGCCCGGACGATGGCCTCAGCCTGTTCGTAAACCATCACTTCCATCTGGGCATCAATGCTTTCCCCCACCGGAATGGTGCGCAGTTGCGGCGTCTTTTCCCAAATCTGTATCAGATGGGGCGCATATTCTTCAAAATCCCGGATGAGTTCCGGCGTTAGCCGGCCCACCTGAAATTCCCAGATACCGATGACAAAAGGCGCGGCCGAATAGCGCGGCGGTCCTTCATGGGGATGGTAACTGTAAATCAACCCCTTTTCTTCCATCTCTTGCAGGCGCCGGGCTGTTTCCGGCGCGGGTAAACCGGCGCGGCGGGCTACGACACGCGCTTCTTCAGGTAGGAGGGTCAGATGCAGGGCTAGTTCGGCTTCTTCCGGGGAAAAGAGGCGGCGTAAAATACGCAATTCCACGCCGGATTCTGTGGCGGGATAACCGGCTGGCAGGTCATCTAAATGGCGGGCTAATTTTTGGTAAATATCTTGGGACATGCGTTCCTCCTCGAATGAAAATGCTGGAGATGGTCATCGTTTCGGTCATGTAGGGCGATTTTGTAAATCGCCTCTGGACGATTTTGCAAATCGTCCTACAGGTTTGGCTTGAATAATGACCATCCCCAAAATGCCTGTTCTTTGTGAGGGGGGTGACGGCCGTAAGCACAGACATAACCGTTAAATACTGTCCTGACAGCATACCATTTTGCCCGGCTGCGTCACAAGTGATGTTTGTCATGCGAGATTGGTTCAATCTCAAAGACTCGTTCTGAGCGTTGCCGAAGAATTGAACCAATCTGCCGGTTATATATGAATTGCCTGCCCTTCTACCGCGTGCGCTGCTTCCATCAGGGCTTCGCTCAAAGTGGGATGGGCGTGAACGTTGCGGGCAATCTCTTCAGCCGTCAACTCCGCATTGTGCGCCAGCGTTAGTTCCGGCAGCAGTTCTGTCACGTCTGGCCCCACCATAGATGCCCCCAAAATTTCCCCGTATTTGGCGTCAGAGATAATTTTGACAAAGCCGTCCTTCTCACCCAGTCCCAGTGCCTTGCCGTTGGCCTGGAAGGGGAACTTCCCGACATTTACCTCGTAACCTGCTTCCCTGGCCTGCGTTTCCGTGTAGCCAAAGCTGGCCACCTGGGGTACGCAGTAGGTGGCGCGGGGCAGCATCCGGTAATCCAGCGGCTGAGTGGGCTGCCCGGCAATCGTCTCCGCGGCCACGATACCCATAGCCGAAGCGATGTGCGCCAGCCGGTAATCGGTGGCTGCGTCGCCGATGGCGTAAATGTTAGGTACGTTGGTGCGCATGTACTCGTCAATGGCAATGTTGCCCCGTTCCGTCAGGGCCACGCCGGCCGCTTCCAGACCGATACCTTCAATGTTGGGCATAAAGTTGATAGCCACCATCACCTTGTCCGCTTCCAAAACCACATCTTCTCCGGCGGTAACGCGCACGCCGTTTTCTGTGCGTTCGATAGATTTGACCGGCGTGTTCACGTGGAAGTTGACGCTCAGCTTTTTGTACGCTTTTTCCAGTACCTGACTCACTTCCGGGTCTTCCATGGGCAGCAGATGGGGCAGCATTTCCACAATGGTCACGTCTACGCCGTAGTTGGCCCACATGTAGGCAAATTCCACGCCAATCACGCCGCCGCCGATGATGATCAGCTTTTCCGGCAGGCTGTCGGAGAGAATGGCGTGTTTGTAGGAGATGATGCGCTCACCGTCAAACTCCGTGCCGGGGAAGGGGCGGGGGCGGGCGCCGGTGGCGATGATGATGTGGGATGCCGTAATCTCCACCGTCCCCCCATCATTCAAAGCGACCTGCAAAGAGTTGGGGCCGGTCAGTTGCCCCGTGCCCTCAAACACGTCAATCTTGTTCTTCTTCATCAAAAACTGGACGCCTTTCACCAGCCGGTTAGAGACCTGGCGGCTGCGTTTGTATGCTTTACCATAATCCAGCGTCAGACCCTCAACCGTGAAGCCAAATTCCCGTCCCCGATGCTGCAACGTATGGGCTACTTCCGCATTTTTCAGCAGTGCTTTGGAAGGGATGCAGCCCACATTCAGGCAAACCCCGCCCCAATACTCTTTCTCAATGATAGCTACTTTCTGGCCTAACTGTGCTGCCCGAATCGCCGCTACATAGCCCCCCGGCCCTGCGCCTAAAATTGCTACGTCATATTGATTCGTCATCACTCACTCCGTTTTTATTGAACCGCGGAGGGCGCGGAGAGCGCGGAGAAAAAAGAAGGTAAATCTTTGCGCTCTTCGCGGCTTTGCGGTGAAATTTGTCAATCTCCAATCCTCCAAATTATACCTGAATTAGATGGTTTGGTGAGTAAATCGCCAATCAATCAGCCTGAATGTATAATTTGCCGCATGGGATTTCCGGAATGGACGTTAGCGGGCATGGGCTTGTCAGTGTTGGGAGCGATCTTCTTTACGCTGCTGGCTTATATTGCCCAATCGCCGCGCACGCTGGTGCGACTGGGATTGGTTGGTTATCATCTGGAACTACGGGTGAAGGCGTTTACCGGCTATGCCCTGGCTTGTTTGCTGCTGCTGTTGGGCTTTTTTCTGGCTGGTGTGCCGCTGGGGCCGGTAACGGAAACGGCCGTAACCACCCCCACCACCATCACCGACGCCAACCAACCACCTGCGGGCACAACCCCAGCCATCACCGCAGACGCCAACAGCACACCTGGGCCAACCAAACAGATTGAAGGCACACGCACCCCGTCCAGCGGCGCATTTGGCGGCCCACCGCCCGGTTCCCAAACAGATGAAACACCGGAAGCTGCGGAGGAAACGGCCGTAACCGAACCCACCGAACCCGCCATCACCACCCCCGTACCTGACAACAACTTTACGCCCACTCCCGTCACCGCCACGCCCACACCCACTGTCACCCCATCTCCCACGGCTACGCCTACACCAACAATTACACCCACGCCCATTGATGGGGATACGGCTGTCATTGACATCGGCGTTGGCACCATCTGGGTTTATCGTTCTCCCGGCGGGCAGCAGTTGGTTCTAGTAGAGGGTGGCGATACCGTTATATTGGAAAACGGCCGGGCTAATCGTGACGGCCGTATCTGGCAAAAAATCAGCACCGTCAATGGTGTGACCGGCTGGGTAGAAGAACAATTCCTGGCCTATGAGGAGTAACAGCCGCCTTAATATCCGTGATTTGTTCATCCGTGAGTCTACTGAAAAAACTAACCGCAGAGGCGCGGAGGGCGCAAAGAATTTAGAGCCTCCCAGAGAAAAATCTCTGCGTTCTTGGCGTCTCCGCGGTGAAATCAACCTTTTTTCAGTAAAGCCATCCGTGAGATAAACAGAGGATTGCCATGAACATTCTCCCCGATTTACAAGACATCGTTGGCCTGGCACATGTCTCCGCCACCACCGCCGACCGGCAGCAGCACGCCCACGACCAGTCTGACCAGCCTCCCAGCCTGCCCGATATCGTCGTCTGGCCCGGCAGCACCGAAGAGGTCAGCGCTATCCTCAAACTGGCAAACCAGCAGCGCATTCCCGTTACCGCCTGGGGGGCCGGTACCAGCCTGGAAGGGCAACCCCTGGCTATCTTCGGCGGCATTATCCTCGACTTCGGCCGGATGAACCAAATTGTGCAAATTCACGACAGCGATTTTCAAGTAACGGTACAGCCGGGCATCTTTTACATGGACATGAACAAACAGTTAGCCCGGTACGGCCTTTTCTTTGCCCCGGACCCCGGCGCCAACGCCAGCATCGGTGGCATGTTAGCCAACAACGCGGCCGGTATTCGCACCGTCAAATATGGGGCCACCCGCGACAACGTTCTGGCGCTGCAAGTCGTTCTGGCCAACGGCGATGTTATTCGCACCGGCTCCCGTTCCGTCAAACAATCTGCTGGATATGATTTGACGCATCTTTTTGTCGGGTCCGAAGGTACGTTGGGCCTCATCACCGAAGCCACACTCATGCTGGCTCCCTTGCCGGAATTTTTCAGTGCAGCTACCGTGGCTTTCCCCGATGTAGAATCGGCCGCCCAGACAGTTTTTGACATTATCGCCTCCGGCCTGGAACCGACAGCGCTGGAACTGCTGGATGAATCGTCGGTGGAGATCATTAACACGGAACCGGGTATTCATCTGGAACCCGGCCCCAATCTGTTTCTGGAATTTAGCGGGGCCAGCAATGTTAGTCTGGAGGAGACGCTGGAATTGGCGGAAGCGCTTTGCCGGGAGAATGGCTGCCTCAACTATCAGGCGGGGATTGGCCGGGACGCCCGCGCCCGCCTTTGGGAAGCGCGCCACCGGCTTTTTGAGGTGATGGTGCGTTATCACCAGGGAATGAGGCATGTGGTAACGGATGTGGCTGTGCCTATTTCGGTGTATCCGGAGATGGTGCAGGAAACGGCCGTTATCATCCAAACGCACCAAATCACCGGCCATCTGATCGGCCATGCCGGAGATGGTAACCTGCACACGACACTCTTCTTCCCGCCTGATGATGAAACGGCCGTGCAGCAGGTTGAGCAAGCACGGTCAGCTATGGTAAAATTAGCCCTGTCGCTTAACGGCACCTGCACCGGAGAACACGGCGTCGGTCTGGGCAAGCAAAAATATATGCTGGCCGAACATGGCCCCAAGGCCATCCATCTGATGCGTCAATTAAAAAATACCCTGGATCCGCACAATATTCTCAATCCGGGTAAAGTGCTGCCGGAGTTGGAATGAATTACGGCCGTAAAACAGGCCGGCTGCGGGGGCATAAATGGGGAAATTGGGGTATAACTCTTGCGAACCGTCTTAGCCTGAGTTATGTTTAGGCAGCATTTATGAAGACGCTTTCACCCCGCAGCGTTCTACAGTAAATTATCAGCTTAGAACGAACGCTGCCCAACAGAACTGGTAGTGAATCCTATGGCAAAAGATCGCATACGATACGAAAAAGCATACAGAGCCGGCCTCGCTTTCAACAAAGCCGGACAATACCCCAAAGCATTCAATGCCTTTCGCGTAGCCATTAACGAATTTCCCCGTGATCCGGCCGCTTACGCCGGTCTTGGCGAGACATGCTTAAACCTGAAACAACTGGATCGCGCCCTGGAATGTTACAAATTAGCCACCCGTTACTCTCGCGGCGATTTGAACTACCTGCAAAAAGTTGCCGACATACAAGAACGTCAGGGGCAGTTAAACGAAGCTGCCCGCACCTATATGGCCGTGGGCGAATTACTCCTCAAGCGGCAGGAGATAGATAAAGCTATTGGCAATTGGCAGCGAGCTATACGCCTTGATCCGACACTGCTGGGGGCACACCGGCGCCTGGCCATGGTCTTCCAGCGGCAAGACCGGAAGCGGGATGCCGTGCGCGAATATTTAGCCATTGCCCGCATCCTGCAAATGCGCGGCGAAAATAAAAAAGCCATGCAAATGTGCCGGGCAGCCATGCGCCTCGATCCTGGCAACGATGACGTCTTAACTGCCATGGAATTGATCCGTCACGGCGAAGCTGCTTTTGCCGAAAAGGCCCAGGAAGAAGGTGAACCACCCATATCGGCCGAAGAGCAGGAAGAAGCGGATCAATTGACCCAAACCGTGCGCCAGATGGCC
>JAJRTP010000002.1 GCA_024278255.1 Chloroflexota bacterium
AGCACAAACGGCAAAAAGCCCTGCCAATCCCGGTCGCCGGTCGCCGGGGCCAACGTAAACACGCGGCGCGGCTGGTCTGTCCAATTGGGTACGGCCGTCCACACCGCTTCACCATCGCCAAAACCGGGCTGGGTGATGGGCGCGTCTCCGCTATACTCAAATTCCAGCGCCCAGCCGGCATCCGGGGCAATAATCAGGTCGTCGGGAGAGGCGGCCGTTTCCAGATAACGGGCCACGCCGCGCATATCATCTTTGGCAAAAGCGGGGTCTACAAAATAATACCATAGCCCCAGCAGGGAAATAGCCGTCAAGCCCAACGCCAGCAATCCGGCCAACAGTTTACGGGCAAGGTTCGTGTACCGCGCCCCCAGCAAGAAGGCGGCCAACGGAATCAGGCCAATGGCGTACATGGAAATGTAGCGGGGATGGGAGAAGGAGCGCACACTCCAGACAAACAGGGCGGAACTGACCGGAACCAGCCAAACAAGCGCCAACCAGACGGCCGTCCTGCGCATCCCCTTGTCTTTTACCGCCCACAACCAGAGCGCCAGCAGGAAAACGGCCGTCGCCCCCGCCAGCCAGCGCACCAGCGGCACAGCCAGGCTGCCCGCCAACCCGGTCAAATGAAACACCCACACCTGGGAAAGCAGAAAATCGAGCGGCACGGGGTCGGTCAGAAGTGCCCCGGCGTTGGCTTCGTTGGTCACGGCCGTCAGGTTGATGAGGACGGCCGTAAACCACGGCAGACTGGCCAGCCCCACACCCGCCTGAACCAGCAGCCAATCCCGTAAGCAACCCCAACGCCGTCCCCGCCAGTAAACCAGCGCCGCCCAAATGTTAATGAAAGCGACGACGAACAGGGTCAGATAATGCAAATGCAGCCCGATCCATTCGCCCAGGCCCAGCAAAACCCAATGATACCAGCGCGGCGCGGCCGACGGCCGTACCAGCCAGAACGTCAGCCCCAGCAAACCCAAATACACCGAGGGCAGCATAGCGTACACCCGCGTCTCCTGCCCGTAAATGACAGACAGCGGGGAAATGGCCACGAGCAACATGGCGATAACGGCCATGCGCCAGCCCCGTTCCCGCCCCAGCCACAAACGCATAAAAGCAAACATCACCGCCAGTTGCAGCCAGCTCGCCAGCACGGACAAATACCGCGCCGAAAAAATGTTCAGCCCCGTCAGCCCCGTCCAGCCCCGCAGCAGCCCAAAGTACAGCGGCGGGTGGATATTCCGCACCCGATCCGCAAAAATCGCCAACATGGGGGAGCGCGCCAGATTCAGGCTAATCCCCTCGTCCCACCAGATGCTTTGCGCGTCCAGCAAGTAGATACGCAAGGCGAAGGCGGCGAGGAGGATGACCAAAACGGCCGTGATGCGTGATGCGTGATGCGTGACCGAGGGCTTATTCATGGCTGCACCACCAAAGTGACGGGGAGGATGAGGCGATTGTCCGGCAAGGGCGTACCGGCGGCGTCTGTGGCGGGCAGGCGTTGGCCGTTGTGCGGCGTGTATAGTCCCACGGCCAGTTGGTACTCGCCCGGCGGCAGGTCAGCCGGCAGGGAGATGGCGTGTTCGTCTACGATGATTTGCCCCTCGGCCCAAATATCACTGGGTAAGCCGCCCGGCCATTGGTCCGACTGGGCCACCTGATTGCCCTGCTTATCCAAAACGTGAACAAAGACGCTGATCAGTTCCGGCTGACGGCCGTCTACCTGCCAGTAAAGGGTGAGGGGAATCGCGTCGCCCGGCACGGCCGTATCCGCCAACCGATCCATCCCCCGCAATTGCGCCGCGCCGCCAAAATCAGCCGAGAGGGGAATCTCCACCGGCAGCAGTTCAAACAACCTGTCCAGGCCGATGATTTCCACTTCGCCCAAAACAACTTCAGCGCCATCCAGAGGACGGCCGTCGGCGGTTAACGGCCGTATGGCCAGCGCATACACCCCCGGCGGCATCTCCGGCGGCGCAGCCAAAGTCACCTTTTCGTGAACAATCTCGCCATCCCGCCACTGACCCGTATCGTACCGGCTGAGAGACGCGATCTGCTCCACATCGTCCAGACGCACAGCCAGTTGCAGGCTATCCGGCAAATCGCCCGCTGCCTGCCAGTACAAATCCAGGCTCATTTGCCCGCCGTTGACCAGGGTGGGCTGGAGGGGATCGTGGCCGAGGAAGCGTAAACGGCCGTCCAGCCAGCTCGCGTCTACAGGTACAGGCACATCAATTTGGGTGACGGGCGTTTCCGGCGATGCCAGGGTGACGGGTTGGGTGAAGGTGAGGCTTTGGATACGGCCGTCTCCGTCCAGAAGCGGCAGCAGTTCCCCCGACGCCGCATCCAGCAGGCTCATCTCCACCACGTATTCGCCCGGCGGAATGGCCCGCGGCAAGAGGAGGCGGTATTCGATTTCCGGCGTTTCGCCCGGCTGCCAATGTTCCGGGTAGAAATAGACTTCGTTGAGCAAAGCAGTTTCCTGCGTCTGCCAGATTTGCCCAGTTGTGTCTTTCAGGAGCAGCTTGACGATGTAACGGCCATCAGTCGGCTGCGGCAATTCCCAGCGAGCGTAAAAATGGACGTGATTTTCGTCGGCGCGGGCAGCGGTGGCCAGGAGAGCCACTTGCTCGGCAAAGGTCAGACCGTCCAGTGCAGCTTCCCAGGGGATGAACGGCCGTACCGGGTTGGGCTGCTCGTAAATCCAGGCGCGATCCCGGCCGGTGTAGCGGATGGTGTACCGCAATTCGGCGTCGAGGAAAGGTTGAATAGCGTCGGGATCGGTACGGCCGTCGTTAGCAGTCACAATCACAAAATCAGCCTGGGGCCACGCTTCTAAATCGGGAAACAGGGTTTGGCCAGGGAAGAAGGGGGCCAGGGAGGGAGCAGTACTGGCTACGGCCGTTTTTGTTTCTGCGTCCGGCGCATCTGCCAGCCAACGGCCGGAGGCGCTGATGCTTTCGCCCCAATCCACGTTAAATACGTACCGGGCGGTGAAGGGGCCACCGAGAAGGGGGTTTACGGCCGTGAGCGGGTACGCCGCATAAAAAAGCCAAAATGCTGCCTGCAAACCAATCAAAGCGGCCAGCCAGCGACGGGTATGGAAGCGGGGCCAGCCCAGCCAGCCCAGCGCCGCCAGCAGCAGCAGCGGCGGCACAACCGGCAGAGCGTACCGGTCAAACTTCTTCGCCGCCAGACTGATCCCCGCCAGAAACAGGATAATCCACAAAACAAAAAGCCATACAGGGCGGTTAAAAACCGCAGCAACATTTGCCAAGCCGGCCTGTGCCGACTGAGAACTAACCGACGAAGGTCGGTTTTGCCGCTGTTGCCGCGAATTTATTCGCCCGGCAGCAACCCCAATGATAAGCCCAATCGCAAGAATAAGCCCCAAAAATACAAGTGGACTCAAGCGGAAGGCCAGCGTCATCGGATAATAAAGTGGGCCGGGAGCAAAGGTCGTCTCGCCCATAAAATAAGTGGGGCGCAGGGCGCTCTCGATATGGCGTCCGGCAATTTCGTTGAGCCGCGCCGCCACCTGCACCGGAGAAACCCACAGGGCCGGCAAAAAGAGCCACAAGGTAACGACGTAACTTAACAACCAAACAGTCCCTTTAACCAACACGTTTTTCCAGCGCGTCCGCCAACTTACAGCCTGCTCGTCTGTGAAAAACAAACTGGCAAACAAAAACAAAGCGGCCAGTCCAGGCAGCAGCAGCGCGGGAGATTTGGAGAGCAGGGCAAAGGCGGCGGCGATGGCAGACACGGCCGTCAACACCCCAATCTCCAGCCCCCAATCGCCAATCTGCCAAACATTGGCCAATGCCAGCAGGGAAATCATGGAAAATGTGGTCAGCAGACCATCAACGTGCAACAAACCGGACAGGCCAATCGTAAAGGGATCGAGAGCTAACCAGAAGGCCAGGAGCAGGGCTACGGCCGTGCCCGCCAACCGCCGCGCAAACAAAAAAATAACCACGACGCCCAAACTATTGACCAGGGCGACCAGCAAGCGACCGGATGTTAAAAACAGAGACAAATTTTGCAGCATGGGGATATTTTCCGGGGCAAACCAGGCCAGTTGGGTAATCCAGGTGTAGACGGTTGTGTCTGACGGCCGTAACCACAATTGCAGTGAAATACCCGCCGCCCCCAACCACGTCGTCATCACCCCCGGATGCCCGGCGGTCAACGTATCCAGCCATTTCCCTTGCAGCAGCGCTTCCCGAAACTGGACAGAGCGAAACACCCAGATCAACTCATCCGGGGTCACATAGCGGCCAATCGCCGCCAATCGCGGCAAAAAAGCGGCAAAAAAAAGCACGCCCAGTAACACAATTCTTTTTGAGCGTGACTCTATGCGCGACGACTCAACTGTTCGATCCATTAGCGTCAATAATATCTCATTGTCAAAAAGGTGCGAAGCGCGGTACAGCCAATTCATACCTCGTTCATAGGAACATTATTAACGGGAAAACAGGGGTATTGCCACTACTATTAAACCAAGTATAATCGGAGGAAACGCTTATAAATTTTATTGGAGAGGAAGAATAGAATTGATTGACAACACAGTGGAACCAGGGATTGATGATTCGGCCCATCCGATGGCATTTCTCTTATCAGAAGAGCTAAATTTGCCTCAGGTCGGTGATATTCGAGAAGGCATCATTATTACGCACCGTAACAACGAAATACTCATTGATATTGGCGCCAAGTCAGAAGGGGTTATTCCCGCGTCTGAAATACAAAAGATGGATGCGGAAGCCCGTGCCTACCTGGAAGAAGGTAAGCAAGTACCGGTCTATATCGTCAACATAGAAGACCAGCAAGGCAATGTCATTGTCTCTTATCTTCAGGCGGTAGAGCAGCAAGATTGGCTGACGGCCGAAAAGCTGAAAGAAACGCAAGATGTCTATGATGGCAAGGTCATTGGCCGTAACAAGGGCGGCGTATTGGTGAAATTGGGCCAACTGCGCGGCTTTATCCCCCGATCGCAACTGACACGGGAATCGGCCACGCTCCTGGACAATTCGCCTAACAAGCTGATAAACCAGGTGCTTAAAACCAAAGTTCTGGAAGTAGACCAAACACAGACCCGGCTTATCATGTCCGAAAAGGCGGCTACCAAAGAAATCCGGGCGGCCCGCAAGGAAGCGCTGTTGGACAAACTGGAAGAAGGTGATACCTGCAACGGCCGTGTAGTCAGTCTGACTAATTTTGGGGCATTCATTGATATTGGCGGCCTCCAGGGATTGGTACACCTCTCCGAAATGAGCTGGAAGCGTATCAACACCGCCTCAGATTTGCTGGAAGTAGGCGATGAGGTCGAAGTCGTCGTTCTCACCATTGATAAGGAACGCGGCCGTCTGGCCCTCAGCCTGAAACGACTGCAACCTGATCCGTGGGATGAAATTGAAGAGCTTTATCAGGAAGGGCAGCTTGTAGAAGCCACCATTACCAAAGTTGTCAAATTTGGCGCCTTTGCCCGTTTGCAGGATGAGTATGGTTTGGAAGGACTCATCCACATTTCTGAATTATCGGAAGAACATGTAGACCACCCCAGTCAGGTGGTACAGCCATCGCAAGAAGTGATGGTACGCATTATTCGCGTGAATCGTGAACAACGACAACTTGGTCTGAGCATCAAGCAAGTTGTTTCCGATAGATTCGTCGAGTCAGATTTAGAACGATTAACAACATTGCAAGAATGATATTCGCCCCAAACCTGACTCCCGGACGAACCGAGGTAGACACCAGTGAACTCTAAAAATTGGGATCGATTTACACAACGCGCCCGTCGCGTTCTCAGTTTGGCCCAGGAAGAAGCCGAACGCCTGAACCATAATTTTATTGGCAGCGAGCATGTCCTCATTGGGCTGCTCCGTGAAGAAGGTGGTGTCGCCGGCAGAGTGTTGCGAGAGTTGGGGCTGGATGCAGCCCGCGTCCAGGCCATGGTAGAACGCCTTTCCGGCGGCCCCGGCACCCGAACTCCCTTCACCAAAATCGAACTTTCTCCCAGCACCAAACGAGTTTTGGAACTGGCTGTGGAAGAAGCCCGCCGTATGGGCCAGCATTACATCAGCACGGAACATCTGCTGCTGGGCCTGACCCGGCAAAATAACGGCATGGCGCTGGAAGTGCTGCGTAAATTCGGCATCAGTCCGGAACAAATTCGGCGGCAGACCCGGCGTATGCTGAAGGAAAACCCCGTCGGCCCCTCAGAAAGCGCTAAGACCACCCGGCGCAGCGCCAAAAAAGACAAAAAAAGCAAAACACCAATGGTAGACCAGTTGGCAACCGATTTAACGGCGCTGGCTGACGAACACAAATTGGACCCGGTTATCGGCCGTCAGATGGAAATTGAGCGGGTCATCCAGATATTGGCCCGGCGCACCAAGAATAATCCGGCGCTGATTGGCGAACCGGGTGTGGGCAAGACAGCCATCATCGAAGGGCTGGCGCAGCGCATTGTGGAAGGGCGCGTACCGGACATTTTGCTGGGCAAGCGGGTGCTGCAACTGGACGTAGGCAGCCTGGTAGCCGGTACGATGTACCGCGGCCAATTCGAGGAACGACTCAAGCGCGTCATTGAGGAGCTAAAAGCTAGTGACTCGATACTCTTTATTGACGAAGTGCATATGTTGGTGGGGGCTGGTTCGGCCGGCAGTTCTGTAGATGCAGCCAATATCCTGAAACCGGCATTGGCCCGCGGCGAACTGCAAACGATTGGGGCCACAACGCTGGAAGAATACCGCAAGTATATTGAGAGCGATGCCGCTTTGGAACGACGCTTCCAACCGGTTCGCGTGGATGAACCCTCGCCAGAGGAAAGTGTCCAGATTTTGCGGGGAATTAAAGGAGCTTACGAGCAGCATCATAACTTATTCATCACGGAAGAAGCAATTGATGCGGCCGTCAACCTCTCCACGCGCTATGTAACAGACCGTTATCTGCCGGACAAGGCGATTGACCTGATTGATGAAAGTTCCTCGCGGGTGCGTATGTACCGTATGCCTCAGCCGGCCGACATCCAGGATGCTTATGATGAACTGCGGAAATTGCGGGAAGAACGGAATCAAGCGGTAGCAGCCAGCCGGTATGAAGATGCCGAAGCATTACGCAGCCGTGAAGAAGAAGTGCAGCGACGCCTGGACCAGATGCGCGTCGGCCAGACAGAAGGCCAATACAGCGTCAGCGTGACGGCCGAAGATATTGCCGAAGTCCTCTCTATGTGGACGGGCATCCCTGTGTACCAATTCACCCAGGAAGAGTCGGAACGGCTGCTGCACATGGAAGAAGAACTGCGCAAACTCATTGTCGGCCAGGAAGAAGCGATTATCGCCATCTCCAAAGCGGTGCGGCGAGCGCGGGCCGGGTTGAAAGACCCGCAGCGGCCGATTGGCTCCTTTATATTTCTGGGGCCAACAGGCGTGGGTAAAACGGAATTGACCAAAGCGCTGGCTAATTTCCTCTTTGGCAGTGAAGAAGCGCTGGTGCAGTTGGATATGTCGGAATTCATGGAACGGCACAGTATCGCCCGGCTGGTGGGGTCGCCTCCCGGCTATGTGGGATATGAGGATGCCGGCCAGTTGACGGAAGCGGTACGGAGACGGCCGTATTCCATCGTCGTTTTTGACGAAATCGAAAAAGCGCATCCTGAAGCATTTAACATTTTGCTGCAAATCATGGAAGAAGGCCATCTTTCTGACGCCAAAGGGCAAAAGGTCAATTTCCGCAATGCCATCATCATTATGACTTCCAATGTAGGCGCCGATACGATCCGGCGCGGGCCAAAATTGGGCTTTTCTTTCCAACAAGATGAAATAACTGAATCTCAATCGAAATATGAAGAAATGCGGAAAACATTGCTGGATCAGTTAAAAAAGCAGTTTCGGCCGGAATTTATCAACCGTGTAGACAGTATTGTGGTCTTCCAGCAGTTATCGAAAGATGATATTCGCCAAATTGTGGATATTATTCTGGAAGAAGTGAATGAGCGTCTGGCGGATATTGAGATGCGGGTAGAAACAACAATGGCCGCTAAGGATTGGCTGGGTGAGCATGGGTATGACGAGGAATTTGGGGCACGGCCGTTGCGCCGTCTCATCCAAACCGAAGTCGAAGACCTGCTTTCCGATGCTGTCCTCTCCCATCAATTTGAGGAAGGGGATGTCATCATTGTAGATATGGAAGACGATAAGATTCTACTGAAAAGTAAAGCGGCCGAAGAAGGTATGCTGGCTGAAGAAGCCTTGCCCACACCTTAATAACAACAATAGTTTACGCATAGAAAAAGCCCACGAAATCGTGGGCTTTTTTAATTTAGTAGCCGCGGTATCTTACCGCGTTTATGGTTGCGCGGTAAGGATACCGCGGCTACTCCCATTCATTGGTTCATTCACAGGGGATGTAAATCACATCGCCCACCTCTATCAAATCATAATTGTATATCCGATTGGCATCAGCGATTTCCTTGACAGGCACTTTGTACTCAGCAGCAATACCTGATAGGGTGTCTCCCGGCTGGATAATATATTCCACACGGCCGTCTACAGCAAAAATATGTCCTTCGTAGGCACGTGTAGGAATCGGATTGGCGGGCGGCAGGGTGGGCAGTGGTGTGGCTGTCGGCGGGGGCACAGGCGTGGGTTCGCCGGGAGCCAGGGTAGCCTGGGCCTGCTGGTTGTCGCTATTATTGCCATTGTTGTTGCTGCAAGCTCCCAGGAAAAACAGTAATACGGCCGTTACAATCAATAAGGTACGCATGATGCAGGTCTCCTTAAAATCCTGGCGCGTCTTACGCGCGCCTACACTTTATACATCCCATCCCCGCTCACTTAGATCAACATAACTAAGGGCATTATAGCAGAACCTTCCATAATTTTGAAGTCCTGTGATAGGTGGAATAGGCTATACGGCCGTTATCAGCCCCCACTCCACTCCATTTTCCGCAATTACCATCCCTTTTGCACCATACAAAACCATACCAGGACATAAGTACCAAAAGACACCGGTCACGTGAAGAAGACGAAAATTTTACGTTGTAAGTAGCTTGCCAAATTTTATAATCGATATGTGATGATACCTGATACGATCGGTCGTTACCGAATCAAAGCAGAACTCGGTCGTGGTGGTATGTCAACAGTTTATCTGGCTCATGATCCTCACTTTGAACGGGACGTGGCCATAAAACTGCTGCCACTGGAGTTACTGCACCAACCTACCTTTCGCCGCCGTTTTGAGCAGGAAGCGAAGGTCGTGGCCGCGTTAGACCACCCGGCCATCGTGCCCGTCTACGACTTTGGCGAAGCGGCCGAACAGCCTTACCTGGTGATGCGTTTTATGACCGGCGGCTCCCTCTCCGACCGGCTCAAACACGGGCCGATGTCTCTCCCGGAAGTGGCGGCACTCATCTCCCACCTGGCCCCGGCCCTGGACGAAGTTCACGCCCACGGCATTGTCCACCGCGACCTGAAACCGAGCAACATCCTCTTTGACCAGCGAGGCAAACCGTTTATCTCCGATTTTGGCACGGCCAAGCTGCAAGATGCCCATACGAAGCTGACAGAAACAGGCGGTGCAGTAGGGACGCCAGCTTATATGAGTCCGGAGCAAATTCAAGGCGAGCATGATCTGGACGGCCGCAGCGACATCTACACGCTGGGCGTCATCCTCTTTGAAATGTTGTCCGGCAACCATCCCTTTGAAACCAACACACCCATTGCCATGGCCGTCAAACATATGTTTGAACCGGTACCGCGCATTCTGGACGCTGAGCCGGATTTGCCGCCGCGTTGCCAGGACGTGCTGCTGCAAGCAATGGCCAAACAGCGGGAAGACCGGTTTCCCACGGCCGTCGCCTTTGCCAAGGCTCTGGAAGAAGTCGTGGCCGGATTAGCTAACGAAAAGAGTACGCCTGCCGAAGCCATACCGGGCCTCCGCCTGGCCCTGCTGATTGGCGCTGACAAATTCGAGGATACCGTGCTGGCCCAACTGCCAGAAATCAATCTGCCCCTTGAACAATTGGCCGACGTTTTAAAGACTCCGGCTCACGGCCGTTTCGATGAAGTCACCGTCCTGATGAACCAACCGGGGGAAGCGATCCGCCGGCAAATTTCTCACTTTTTCG